>JBATUU010000401.1:0-1631 GCA_049671385.1 Ornithinimicrobium sp.
CAACCTGTTCGGTGACGGGCTGCGCGATGCGCTGGATCCGAAGTTGGCCCGGCGATGAGCACGGTGGTGCAGGGGTTGGTCGTCGACGGGTTGTCCGTGAGGGCGGGCGAGATCGATCTGCTCCATGACGTCACCTTCTCCATCGCTGCCGGTGAGCGGGTGGGCCTGATCGGGGAGTCGGGTTCGGGCAAATCGCTGACCGCCCTGGCTGTGATGGGACTGCTGGGTGAAGGGCTCAGGGCCACCGGCGACGTGCGGCTGAACGGCCACGACGGCAACCTGCTGGAGCGTTCCTCGGCGCAGATGGCGCCCGTGCGCGGCGATGACATGACGATGGTCTTCCAAGAGCCGATGACCGCATTGAACCCCACGATGCGGGTGGGCGCTCAGGTCGCCGAGGTGATTCGGCTGCACCGAGGCGGGGTCTCGCGTGCTCACGCCGCCCGGCAGGCCGTGGAGATCCTGGGCCAGGTTGGGCTGGAGGAGGCTGCGTCGCTTGCGCGGGCATACCCGCATCAGCTCTCCGGCGGGCAGCGTCAACGCGTCGTGGTTGCGATCGCCTTGGCGTGCGACCCCGTCGTGTTGCTGTGTGATGAGCCGACGACGGCGCTCGATGTGACGGTGCAGGCCACGGTCTTGGACCTGATTGTCGATGGGGTCCGAGACCGCGATGCGGCACTGCTGTTCATCACCCACGACCTGGCTGTCGTGGCGAACGTCTGCGAGCGAGTTCTGGTGATGTACGGCGGTCGGATTGTGGAGGCTGGGCCGGTGGCCGAGGTGTTTGCCGACCCGCGCCACCGGTATACCCAGGGATTGTTGGCCGCGAGTGACCTGTCCGGCGCCAAGGGCGGGCGATTGGCCACCATCGAGGGTGTGGTGCCCGCGGCCGGGCAATTCCCATCCGGGTGCGTGTTCGGCAATCGATGCTCGGTCGCCACGCCGGAGTGCGAAGACCAGCCACCGTGGACGGTGCGCGCGCAGCATCCGGCGGGACATGCGGCATCTGGCTACGCGTGCTTCCATCCGGCAGGGGTCGGCGATGAGTGAGGCGTTGATCGAGGTCTCAGGCGTCAGCCGGGTCTTTGTGCGTCCGCGCACGTCGCTACGACACGAGCCTCCGAAGGTGCGCGCCGTGGATGGGGTCAGCCTGACCGTCGCGGCCGGCGAGCGGCTTGGGATCGTGGGCGAGTCAGGCTCGGGCAAATCGACGCTGTTACGCATGATGGCCGGCCTCGACCAGCCGAGCACCGGCACGATCAGTGTGGACGGCACCTCGATCGTGGGCCAGTCCTGGCGACAACTGCGGTGGCTCAGGGACCAGGTGCAGGTGGTGTTTCAAGATCCGATGAGCTCGCTGGACCCGCGAATGAAGGTCGGTGACATCATTGCCGAGCCGTTGGTTGCGCTGGGGCGGGGCGATCGGGCCGAGCGTGAGTCCCGAGTGCGCGAATTGTTGGAAGCCGTCGGTATGTCCTCTGCCGCGGCCAGCCGGTATCCGCACCAGTTCTCCGGCGGCCAACGCCAGCGCATCTCGATCGCGCGGGCGCTCGCTCCTGGTCCGCGGATTCTGATGGCCGACGAACCGGTCAGTGCGCTGGACGTCTCGGTGCGAGCGCAAGTGCTCAATT
>JBATUU010000402.1:0-11179 GCA_049671385.1 Ornithinimicrobium sp.
GCTTCGTAGCGCTCCCGATATGCGGGGTCCCGATAGCGCTTCTTCAATCGCCTGGCCGTAGCCATGGCAGTGCGCTGACGATATGTCGGGTGGAAGCGCGCAAAGGCGAACCATGCCTCGTCCCAGAGGAAGACGAGGTCGGGCTTGATCGCGAGGCATTCCTCCATCACGCGTTCGACGTTGGACACGATGCCGTCGAAGGTGCAGTTGGTCAGTGCGAGCATCTTGACTTCGTCGAGTCGTCCCGCACGGCGGTAGGCCAGGAGTTGAGCCTTGATGGACTCCAGCGGCACTGCGCCGTACATGGAGAACTCGTCCAGCGGGTAGGCGTCCAGGTAGTTCGTCTGGGCACCGGACAGCATCAACGCATAGTGGTGGGACTTGTGGCAATCACGATCGACCAAGACGATGTCGCCCGGGGTGATCAATGACTGAGTGACGATCTTGTTGGCGGTTGAGGTGCCATTGGTGACAAAGTACGTGCGCTGAGATCCGAAAGCCCTGGCCGCCAACTCCTGGGACTTCTTGATGGGTCCGATTGGGTCGAGCAGAGAGTCCAGCCCGCCGGATGTCGAGGAAGTCTCGGCCATAAAGATATTGAGTCCATAGAAATCCAACATGTCGCTGACCCACGGCGAGTTGACGATGGACTTGCCGCGGGAGATCGGCAGGGCGTGAAACACGCCGGTCGGCTGCCGGCTGTAGTTGCGCAGCGCGGTGAAGAAGGGCGTTTGGTAGCGCTCAGTGATCCCCCGCAAGATGGACACGTGCAGTTCCACCGGGTCCTGCCTGAGGAACACTCGCCGGAACTCACCGAAGGCATCAGTCGCGACAGCCTCGAGGGCGACATGGCCAAGCAGGTAGAGGTCGAGTTCTGGGCGCAGCGCATGGATTCCCCCCGTCAACATCTCTATCCGCTCCGCGGCGTTCAGGTCTTCGGGGCTGGCTTCAAGGTGCGGGAGCAGGTACAAGATCGAGGAGAGATCTATCTTGTCCTTGACATCGGAGCGGACTTCAAGGGAGGGACGGATGATGCAGGCCTGCACGTTGGTATTCGCCACCACCGCCACGAGGGCGTCTTCGATGCTGGGCACAAAAACCAGCTCGTAGTCGAACAGGTCATCTGGATGGCGCTGACTCAGCAACTGCGTGACCAACGACTCGTCGGCTGTGAAGCCGTCAGCGACCACCAACACCTCGAAGGTGGGGCGATCGGTCTCTGAGGGGGTGGCGTCGCGCACGAGATCGTGAGCCACTGACTGCGTCGCCTCAGCCAGTCGTGAGAAGTCACGTGACTGCGCGAGTTCGCGAAGTTCCAGCACGAACGCCCGGCCCGGTTCGGCCCAGTAGGTCTCCAAGGGGACAACCTGCTCCAGCAGCTCATCGAACTTCTCGAGTTCATCACTGTCAACGCGCACTGACTTGTCCCGCGCAGCAAGGCGGCGCGCGGCGTCGGCCAAGGATCCCCACGCATCCAGACGCACCCTGCGAATGCTGTGGCGGGTGGCCGGTGTCTGCTGGTCTTCCTCTGAGTCACTCATCAGAGTCATTAGACGCACATCGCAAACCGCGAGGCAAGGAACCGAGCCGTGCTCCCTCGGCTGGCTTCCATAGAGTTACGTGTCCGGAGGGGGACTTGAACCCCCACGCCCGTTAAGGGCACTAGCACCTCAAGCTAGCGCGTCTGCCATTCCGCCACCCGGACAAGGGTGTCTTCGCAGCGAGTTCACCGCTGACAACGACGAGCAAGATTAGCACGCAGCACCTCACGCAGAACGCCAATCGGGGGGTGTGGCTGAGCGCAGTGCGGAGTCGTCGGCACGGAAGGTCAGCACCCGTCCCGGTGGGGTGTTCGGGCCCTCAAATCTGACGGTGACCACACCTGACCCGCTGCCCCATACCCATCCGGCCCCATGCTCTTCATGCTCGACATCAGCTCCAGTGGGCCACGCTCCGCCGCGCGACTCGCGCAGGAGTGCCGACGGGTCCTGTGTCACGGGCTCGACGCTGCTCGACTCGACGGTCTCCCTCTGCGCGAAGGCATCGGGATACTCGACTCCATCAGCCGACATCGAGTCCACAGTGACGCCTTGCACGAGGTCGAGCTCTTCTTGTGCATGCGTCGTCAAGCCGCTCACGCCGACGCCTAACAAGCGCAACCCGCCGGCGATGTCTATCGAGTGCAGCAGCCGTCTGGCTTCGCGTGAGATGACTGCTGCGTCGCCGGTGGCAAACGGCAATGAGCCCGAGCGCGTGACGGTATGAAAGTCGTGCCATCGCGCCTTCACCGTGATCGTGCGTGCAAACCCCTCGCTGTGCCCCAGACGCTCACTGACGCGGCGAGCGAGCGTGTCGAGCTCGGCCGACAGGATCGCCGGGTCTGCGATGTCTGTGGCGAAGGTCTCTTCGTTGGAGATGCTCTTGGCGGTCCGCTGGGGGCTGACCTCCCGGCCATCTTCTGCCCGCGCCAATCGGTGTAGTGCTTCACCGTGGGCTGCGCCGAAGATCGACACCAGGTCGGTCAGCGACACTCGGCCGAGATCAGCCACCGTCTCGACCCCGAAGCCGCGCAACTTCGTGGCTGTGGCTGGGCCGACGCCCGAGATCGCCCGGACCGACATCGGCTCCAAGACCTCGAGCTCACGGCCGGGGCGCACGATGAATACTCCCGCTGGCTTGCCGAGCTCGCTTGCGATTTTGGCCATCATCTTGGAGGTGGCGATACCTACCGAGGCGCTGAGGCCACCGGTTGCTGCACTGATTTTCGTCTGCACAAGGTTGCCGAGCTCCTGTCGGTCCAGCTCCAAGAGATCGGCGTCGGCAGCCGCTAGATCTACAAAGGCTTCATCGACGGAGACCTGCTCGACGACCGGGGACACGTCGCGCAACACGGCCATCACGACCTCGGATGAAATCCGGTAGGCAGAGTGCCTGCCTCCTAAAAACGCCGTCCCCGGAGGGCACCGACGCCGAGCTTCCCTCGTCGGCATCGCGGACCTGGCTCCGAAGGCCCGAGCCTCATACGACGCGGTTGACACGACACCGCGAGAGCCCACCCCGCCCACCACGACAGGCTTACCGCGTAAGGACGGTTTGTCCCTTTGCTCGACGGCAGCAAAGAACGCGTCGAGATCGACGTGCACGATACTGGCGTCGTGCCTGGTCATAGGCATAGACTCACTGTCACATAGTCGGCAATGAGGCCAATCATCCGCCGACTCACGTGGTCCAACAGGTCGCCACTCCTAAGGGTTCGTATGCCTAGGAGGCGATCGTTGAGATGAGCACGAGCACCGAGGATGCGGCCAAAGTCGCGCATGACGCGTCAGATCTGCACGGGTGCCTTTGTCCCGCGTGTCTGGTGAGGAAACACCTCGATGTCGCGGACGTCTCAGCACGCAGGTTTCAGGGGCGGGGTGAGTCCTTGGAAGATCTCATTCAGGTGGCCCGGCTGGGCCTCGTGCTAGCCGCCGAACGATTCGACCCGAGTGCCGGCACGCCGTTCGTTGGTTTCGCGGCGCCGACCATCGTGGGCGAGTTGCGGCGCCACCTGCGCGATCAGGTCTGGGGGGTGCGACCACCGCGCAGCCTGCAAGAGTTGCGCCCAGAGGTCATCGCAGTGCGTGAGCGGCTCACTCAGCAACTCTGTCGAGCGCCACGGGTCGAGGAGATCGCTGCGGAGTTGGCGTTGCCGGTGGCTACCGTGGCCGAGGCCCTGTCTTTGGACACCGCTTACCGCCCGGACAGCCTTGACTCTCGGCTCCCAGGCGAGGGTGGGCCGGCGGAGGTGTTGGTGGCTCCACGCACGCGGATGGATGAGCTCGAAGGGCGGTTGACGCTGGCCCGCAGTCTCGCCGAATTGCCGGAGCCCAATCGCCGGGTGCTGCGGCTGCACTACCTCGCCGACCTATCCCAACGCAGCATTGCCGAGGAGGTCGGCGTCTCGCAAATGCAGGTGAGCCGGATCTTGCGGCAGTCGCTGGATCGGATGCGACGCAGCATGGGCGAGGCTCTCACGCAGAACGTCACCAACTAGCGACACCTCCGCATCGCCCACCGCGAGATGAGCGCAGACGTGGGCTTCGAAGCGTGGGTCATGCGCTCGCCCGGAGCGGCTGCGCGCATTCACTCACGTCGCGCTGACCGCTCGATGGCCATGATGATCCGCGTCCGGACAGTCTCCAGGCACTCGAGGTCTTTCCAGGTGAACCTGACCACCTCATACCCCAAACGGCGAAGTCGGTCCTCTCGGAGCTTCTCCGCCCGAAGATATGAAGCCGACTGATATTTGGCCATCCCATCGAACTCGATGACCACGCCGTGTTCAGCGATCAAGAAGTCGACGCGAGCAGCAAAGCCCTCTGCCCTGATCCACACCTGGGGCTCCGGGTCCGGCAACCCAGCCATCCACATCGCCCAGCGACATCTGGACTCCCCCGCGGACTCGATCCTCGCATCGGCCAACTCGGCCACGAGCGACGCGTGGGGGCGACCATTGCTCGGCGGATAGTCCTCAAGCGCGCGAGCCAGGTCGATGCCTGGGCTTTGTCGCAACAGAGCATCCGCGCTCACGAGACCGCTTTCGACGCCAGAGGCAGCGGCCACTTGGAGCACTGCGAACGCGGCTGAGACGACGCTCTTCCCCTCAACGTCGCTCAGGTAGGCAGACTGCACGGGCGGATGAAAGACTGACCGCGCTCCGCTGTACACCTGCCCGACACCCTGCCGAGCAAAATGCACACGCGAGTCGACGGCAAAGAGCGGGATGTCATGCACTGCCAGGGCGCTGTGGTGGCTCAGGGACAGCGAGGAATCACCTAGGGATCGTGCGGTGGCCCGGGTCAGCAGCGCATACCGCTCCCAAGGAGCGGCCTTCTCCCACTGCGCAGCGATGGCCACGATGTTGCGACGCAGGCGCACAAGATGGCCGGCTCGGACAGCGCGCTGGATGACGTGTCGTGAAACACCGAGGCTGGCCATCTCGCTCACAGTGCCGACACCGCCGTGTGCGGTCAGTCGTTCGACGACTCGCTGGTCCAGGTCCATGGAACCACTCTGGCGCTCAGTGGAGTAACTGCGAGTGCGTCCACAGCGCGAGGCTGTCGGTCGTTGGATCGCCACTGGGTGTGGACGGACGCGCGCGGGTCGAGGTGAGACTCTCAAGCTCAGCGAAATGAGCGCAGACGTGGGCTTCGAAGCGTGGGTATGCGCTCCCCCAGAGTGGCTGCGCGCATTCACTCATGCCGCGCGCACTGTGCCCGTGCGGCTGCCGCGCGACGGGTCAGGGGTTAACGCGCAACGCCCACAGCATGACGGCACTCGCGGCAGCAACATTCAGCGAGTCGACACCCCCCGACATGGGGATTTCCACGCGAAGGTCGGTGGCAGCGATGGTGCGTTCGGACAGTCCGTCCCCTTCGGTGCCCAGGACGAGCGCCAACCGCTCCGGCGGATCGGACGCCAAGGCATCGAGGCTCACAGCACCCTGAGCCAAGGCGCAGGCAGCGACGACGAACCCGGCATCGTGCAGCTGCTCGACCCCAGCAGGCCACCGCTCGATGCGCGTCCACGGCACCTGAAAGACCGTGCCCATCGACACCCGCACCGAGCGGCGGTAGAGGGGATCGCCACATCGAGGCGTCACCAGCACGGCATCTGCGGAGAGCGCCGCTGCCGATCGGAACACTGCTCCGACATTGGTGTGGTCGACAAGGTCCTCCAGCACGACCACTCGCCGGGCCCGATCCAGCAGATCGGCGACGGGCGGCAGATCCGGCCGGTGCATCGATGCCAACGCGCCGCGGTGCACGTCAAAGCCGGTCATGGCACCGATGACTTCTGGTGCCGCCACATACACAGGTATGCCGGTACGGGTGCACTGATCGATCAGCTCGGCCATGTCATCGAGCCAACGCGGCCCCAACAACAACGAGCGCATCCGATGTCCGGCACCTAGGGCGCGATTGATGACTCTGGCCGACTCCGCCAGGTAGAGCCCCTCTGCGGGTTCCAGCACCCTGCGCAGAGCAACATCGGTGAGATCGAAGTAGTCGGACACCCGTGGATCTCGGGCATCTTCGACCCACGTACATCCCGGTGGCAGCATCGGCG
Source organism: Ornithinimicrobium sp. (assembly GCA_049671385.1). Lineage (GTDB taxonomy): Bacteria > Actinomycetota > Actinomycetes > Actinomycetales > Dermatophilaceae > Ornithinicoccus. Next base: position 6,112 of record JBATUU010000402.1, read on the forward strand.
GCGAGGTCACCGGCAACTCACCGGACCAAGACCACGATCGCAACCACGCCGATCGTCACGATGACCCCACGCAACAACCACGGAGGCATCCGACGACCGATCCGAGCCCCCAGCACGCCACCCAGCAAGGACCCACCCGCGATCAGCACCACGACCGACCAGATGATCTGCTCGGGTTGGATCACCAGGAAGACCAGCGCCGCGACCAGATTGACGAACAGCGACAGCACGTTCTTGATGCCATTGATCTGCTGAATACCCAGCGGAAGCAACACCCCGAGCAGCCCGATCAGCAGCACACCCTGGGCCGCGCCGAAGTACCCGCCATACATACCCGCGGCGAACACCCCACCCAGCAACGCGATCCACTGGCCAAGCCCGAGGGGGCCCGCCGGCTGAGGGTCAGAAGCCGCAGATGCAACCGCGGCGGGGTCAGGGGCGCTCGTGCCTTCTCTGCGCCGGGCCGCCCAACGGTTCAGCGACGGGCCGGTGACCACCAAGACCAGCGCCAACGCGATCAGCACGGGCACGATCGTCTCGAAGGCCGACTCGGGCAGCACGAGCAGCAGCAGTGCGCCCACGACGCCGCCTGCTAGCGAGGCGGGGACCAGCCGTAGCAGCGTTGATCGCAGGCCAGCCATCTCTGCTCGATACCCCCACGCGCCACTGACCCCACCGGCGACCAACCCGAGGCTGTTGGACACGTTGGCCGCCACCGGTGCATACCCGAAGAACAACAAGGTCGGAAAGGTCACCAGAGTGCCGGAGCCCACAATGGTGTTGATGGTGCCGGCTGCAAGACCGGCAAACGCGATCGCGATCGCCTCGAGCGGGGTCACCGCGGCGCGTGCACCCCATCGATACGAGCGTGCTTGCCCGGTGGATCGTCGAAGCTGCCGCTGGCCGCCGCCCGAGCCGCCCAACGATCACCATGGCGGTCCACGATCAGCGGCAACCCGAAAGTCTGCGAGAGGTTATCTGCGGTCAAGGTGGTCTCGATCGGACCGGCCGCAACGACCTCTCCGTCTTTGAGCATCATGATGTCGGTGAATCCCGGTGGGATCTCCTCCACATGGTGCGTCACCAGGATCATTGCCGGAGCATCCAGATCCTCGGCCAGCACCTGGAGTCGGCCGACGAGGTCTTCACGTCCGCGCAGGTCCAGTCCCGCCGCGGGCTCATCGAGCAGCATCAGCTCTGGGTCAGTCCTCAGCGCCCGAGCGATTTGCACCCGCTTGCGCTCCCCTTCACTGAGGGTGCCGTACTGACGGGTCACCAGATGCCCCACTCCAAGGGCAACTAGCAGCTCGTTCGCCCGCGCCTCGTCCATCGGGTCGTACTCCTCCCGATAGCGACCGATGACTGACCATGAGGCGGTCACGACGACATCCAGGACTCGCTCCCGCGGGGGGAGGCGTTCGGCAATCGCCGCGCTGGATACACCGATGCGGGGGCGCAACTCGAAAATGTCGACGGCTCCGAGCACTTCGCCGAGCACGCCGGCCACACCGTCAGTCGGGTGGATGCGTGCCGCCGCCAGTTGCAGCAGGGTCGTCTTGCCCGCTCCGTTAGGGCCAATGATGACCCAGCGCTCCCCCTCCTCCACGGACCAATCGATGTCGCGCAGCAGATGGTTCCCCCCACGGGTCACGCCCACGCCAGCAAATTCCACAACATCGCTCATGGCCTGTGAGCCTAGTTGCAACCGAGAGCTCTACGATTCAGCACATGCCGGTGCTGCCCGCGAGTGTTCGTGTCGCTCTGTGGGCCAGCTCCGCCCTCAACGGAGTCACCGACCTCGAGAGTGCGGCTGACAAAGCCCTGCCGGACATGGACGACGTCTCTGGACTACGTGAGCCGCTGGCGACCTGGCGTGACGTGGGCGAGCGCGTCGTCCTCGTCGCGCTGCCACGGCCGGGACGAGCTGGGGGTATGCCAAGCGCACCAGCAGCCACCACAGCCGCCGCAGCCGGGGCCGAGGAAGCTGTCTTCGTGCCTGGGTTAGGCGGCGCGCTGGTGCCTGAGATTTCCGCATACGGACCGGCCGACGACGAGGGCTGGCAGGTGCAGTGGTCGCTGCACCCCGCGGACCCCATGCCTGCCCATGTGCTGCAAGCGCTGGATGTGGCCGATGCAGAACTGCGCCTGCGCCAACTGCTGGCCCGTGTCACCGACGACCTTGAGATCGGCCCTGGTGCGCCGATGGCTCGCGCCGCCACCGAGATCTTCGCTCGGCGCAGGATCAAGGACCACTGGGGGATGCCGCCGGATATGCCGTCGCGACCTGCACGGATCATCGAGCTGGCCGGCTCGGTCGTCGCCCTAGCCGATATCGGCCTCAGCGAATCACTGCAGTCCGTGGATGCCTCGAACACGCTACGCCGCGAGACTTTGCTCAGAGAGCTCCAGAACGAGGGCCTCGACGCCCTGACAGATGCCACCAATGTCGCCGCGGTGCACTATGCCCGTTGGCTTTGACTGCGGCGGTGGCTGATCACAGGGAGTCCGCGCCCAAGGCGTATCTAGGAGGTCACGGAGGCGTAAACCTTCATGGTGCGCTCTGCGATGGTCTCCCAGGAGAACTCGTTGATCGCCCGTTTGCGCCCCGCCTCACCCCTCGCCGAGGTGTGCTCCGTGTCCTCTCGGGCCTCATTCAGCGCCTTGGCGAAGTCGTCGACGTAGGTGTCCTCGTCGACCGGCGTCCCCGTGCCGTCGTCCTTCTGCTCGATCGGCACCAACCAACCGGTCTCCTTGTGCTTCACGACCTCGGGGATACCTCCGGTGGCGGTGGCGACGACGGCCGCACCGCAGGCCATGGCTTCGAGATTGACGATGCCGAGCGGCTCATACACCGAGGGGCACATAAAGACGGTGGCGTGTGAGAGGACGGCAACGACCTTTTCGCGAGGCAGCATCTCGGCGATCCAAATGGTGGCGCCACTTCGCTCACCGCGCAGTTCATCGACCAGCGCCACAACCTCGTCTTTGATCTCCTCGGTGTCCGGGGCGCCAGCGAGCAGGACGATCTGGGTGTCCTCCGGGATCTGGCGCAGCGACTTCAGCAGGAAGGGCAAGCCCTTCTGGCGTGTGATCCTGCCCAAGAACACGACGCTGGGGATCTCTGGGTCGATGCCGTGCTCAGCGAGGACATCCTTGGCCGCATCACTGGTGTCAGGCTGCCACAACTCGGAGTCGATGCCGTTGTGCACGACCTTCACCTTGTCCGGGTCCAAGTCCGGGTAGCTCTTCAGCACATCTTTGCGCATGCCTTCAGAGACCGCGATGACCGCTGCAGCGCCTTCATACGACGTCTTCTCGACATAGCTGGACAGCCGGTAGCCGCCCTTCAGCTGCTCGGCTTTCCACGGTCGCATCGGCTCCAAGGAGTGTGCTGAGACCACGTGCGGCATACCCCCGATCAGGCTGGAGACGTGGCCGGCGTAGTTGGCGTACCAGGTGTGGCTATGGACGATGTCGGGCGCGGTCGCCAACACATCGGCTGCCATCGTTAAATCCACGCCGAGGGTGCGCAAGGCAGCGTTGGCCTCAGCCAGCTGTTCCAGCGGGGGGTAGCCGGTGGTGCCGGGCTCATCCGTGGGTTCATCGAAGGCGCGCACGTTGACGTCGAGGTCGCCTCGGGCCCGCAACGCCCGGGTCAGCTCCGCCACGTGAACGCCGGCGCCGCCATAGATGTTTGGGGGGTATTCGCGAGTCAAAATGTCGATAAGCACGCGCTCACGCTATCGGTGTCGCGCTGTTCGCTCTAGTCCTCGCACGTAGGTCAGTTCCTGGCTTAAGTTGGTCCCATGCCGACTTCACCCACGAAACGACCCAAAGTTCTCGCGATCGTCCTGGCCGGCGGGGAGGGCAAGCGGTTGATGCCGCTGACTGCTGACCGGGCCAAGCCAGCTGTTCCCTTTGGGGGCATCTATCGGCTGATTGACTTCGCGCTGTCCAACATCGTCAACTCCGGCTACCTGAAGGTCGTCGTCTTGACTCAGTACAAGTCGCACAGTCTCGATGCTCACATCACCAAGACCTGGCGGATGAGCACGTTGCTCGGCAACTATGTGGCGCCGGTGCCCGCGCAGCAGCGGCTGGGCAAGCACTGGTTCTCCGGTAGTGCCGACGCGATTCACCAGAGCCTGAACTTGGTCCACGACGAGAAGCCGGACATCGTGGTGGTAGTCGGTGCGGACCACGTCTACCGGATGGACTTCTCGCAGATGGTGGCCCAGCACATCGAGACCGGCGCGGGGGTGACGGTGGCGGCTATCCGGCAGCCGCGGTCAGAGGCCGACCAGTTCGGTGTGATCGACGTCGATGCCGATGACCAGCGCAAGATCACGCAGTTCCTGGAGAAGCCGTCGGACCCACCTGGACTCCCCGACTCCCCCGATGAGGTGCTGGCTTCCATGGGCAACTACGTCTTCGACGCCGACGTGCTGGAGCGAGCCGTTCGCGAGGACTCCGAGTTGGAGGGCTCGAAGCACGACATGGGTGGCGACATCGTGCCCGCCTTCGTCGAGAAGGGCGAGGGATGGGTCTACGACTTCAAGGACAACCACGTGCCGGGCTCCACAGACCGCGATCGCGGCTACTGGCGCGATGTCGGGACGATGGACTCCTACTACGACGCCCACATGGATCTGATCTCAGTGCATCCGGTCTTCAACATGTACAACGAGGAATGGCCCATCCTGACTGACTACGGCTGCGCCGCACCGGCGAAGTTCGTGCACGGGAGCCAGGATCGGGTCGGCTCAGCCATCGACTCCGCCATCTCCCCCGGCGTCGTGATCAGCGGCGCGAATGTGAAGACTTCGGTCTTGTCCCCGCGGGTGAAGGTCCACAGCTTCAGCACGGTGACCGGCTCCATCTTGCTCGATGCCGTGGTGGTCAACCGGCATTGCACTATCAAGAACGCCATCATCGACAAGGAAGTTGTCGTTCCTGAGGGGACGTCGATCGGCTTAAATCACGATGAGGACCGAGCACGCGGGTTCACCGTGACCGACTCAGGCCTGGTCGTCGTCGGCAAAGGCACCATCATCGAGGCAGTTGAAGG
>JBATUU010000403.1:0-5040 GCA_049671385.1 Ornithinimicrobium sp.
GCGCGATCACGGATGGCCGGTTGCCCGCGGGCGCGCGGATGCCGAGTGAGCGCGAGTTGATGACCGCGCTCACGTTGAGCAGGACGACCGTCGTGAGAGCCTTCGCTGAGCTGCGCGAGCAGGGATATCTGCAGACGCGGCAGGGCTCCGGCAGTCTGGTGCACTTGCCGGTCGTGCCCGGCGGGCGGGTCGATCACTTGCTGACGCCGGCGATTGGCGGGCCCGGAGCGATTGACTTGACGACGACTGCCTCGAGCGCCGGACCGTGGCTGATGGAGGCATACACACAGGCACTGGCCGAGTGACCACACTATTTGTCGGGGGTGGGCTACTACCCGACGGGATTGCCCGTGCTGCGGCAGTTGGTTGCTGATGACTTCACTCGTCGTGGCCTACGCACGAGCGCCTCGCAGATCTTGATCACGACCGGGGCGCTTTCCGGCACGGCTATCGCAGCCCAAGCGCTGCTGGCCAGGCGGGGCTCGCGCCGGGTGGTGATCGAGTCCCCGACCTACCCCAACGTCATCGCCACGCTGCGCGGGCTGCGAGCCATGCTGGTCGCTCACCCGGTGGACCATGAAGCACCCGGTGAGCAGTGGGACCCGGTCGAATTGGAGCAGTTGCTGAGATCGATGCGGGCGCAGGCGGCCTACCTGGTGCCGGACTTCCACAACCCCAGCGCTGCCCTGATGGACGGTGCTCAACGCGAGCGAGTCGGCGGGGTGCTCAGCAGGGCTGGCGTCGTGCCGATCATTGACGAGACGCAAGTCGAGTTGGCCTGTGACGAGATCGAGATGCCGCCGCCTCTCGCGACATTCGTACCTGACGCCATCACGGTGGGCGGGGTCAGCAAGGCCTTTTGGGGTGGCTTGCGTATCGGCTGGATCCGGGCGCCGCAGTCCCGCGCCCGGCAGATAGCGACCCATCGTCTGCAACTCGATCTGGGCGCGCCCGTACTGGAGCAACTCGTCGTTGCAGAGCTGCTGCGCCGTCGGGCGGAGATTCTTCCGCAGCGCCGCCTGGCCTTCTCCGCAGGCCGTGACCTGCTGTTCGAGGGGGTGCGTGAGAGCCTTCCCACCTGGCGGGTTCAGAAACCGGCAGGTGGATTGTCTTTATGGTGCGAGTTACCGGGGCCGCTGTCCACGTCAGTCGCTGTTGCGGCGGCGAGGCGAGGGTTGACGCTCGCCGCTGGTCCAAACTTCGCTCCCACCGGCGGGATGGACCAGTGGCTGCGCCTGCCGTACGTGCATCCTCAAGACCAACTCAGCGCCGTGCTGCCCCGCTTGGTCGCCGCGTGGGATGACGTATTGGCCGATCGGCCGCGCCGTCTCCGTGACGGCACGCCTTCATCGATGCCGATCATCGCCTAGTGGGTGTGGCCTCTGGCCCCGCCCACAGCCACCGCCAGCGCGCGACACTGACCGGGTAGAGGGGTGATCAGGACACCTGCCGAGAGAGCGTGATCGTGCCGAGCCGGTAGCCCACGCCCCTCACGGGCTCGATCACGCGGAACCCCACCTGATCCGAGATCTTGCGGCGCAGGCGGCTCAGATGTGACTCAACCGTTTTGCTGTTGCTGCCGCGTCCGATAGACCTCACCAACTCATCCCGCGTCAGAACACGACGGGGATCGCGAGCCAGGGCCAGCAGCAGGTCGAACTCACTACGAGTCAAAGAGATTTCGGTATCTCCGATCCATGCCTCCCTTCGGCCGGGGTGAATTACCAAGTCGCCGCAAATGATTCGAGTCGCCGACTGTTTCTCTCCCAGCGCGCCACGCCGCATGCTGAGCACGCGCATACGCAGTCGCGTTGGTGAGATGGGGGCGCTCAGGACATCCCGAGCTCCGGCAGCGAACAACCGGTACTCCTCGGCCTCGGTGAGCTCGTTGGCGACGACTAGCAGAGGAACCCTTGCGCCGAGAGCCGTCGCTATCTGCTCCACACCGGTGACCAACGGCAAGCGGGCCTCGCCACCTTGCACCAGCACAAACAAAGGAGTTACGGCGCGTGCGCTTGTCAGCGCGGACCGCAGACTCTCCCGCACGACGTACTCGATTCCGTGACTTCGCAATACTGAGATCGTCTGCTGCAGCTGCACTCGCTCAGCGTTCACAGCGACGATAAGCACAGTTGGCTCAGGCATTGAAGACTCCAGTGTCGAGGGACAGCGTTGTACTGATTCGGAGCGAGAGACTTTGCGGATTGCTGACGATCCGAGGCGACGACTATATGAAATATATACGTTGTGATGCGATTGTTATCAAACCGTCAGCCTAAGGCAATGTCGACCATAGAGCCTCTTGAAGGATCGTTCTCGTGACCGATCATGCATCTCAAAGGGGAAGTAATGAGTGATCTCGAAACTGCTGAGTCGGGAAAGCCCTTGCGGGCCAACCGACGTCGACTCGCGCTCGTTGGGGCAGCGGGGGTCGGGCTACTAGTAACAGCAAGTGCTGCGTGGATCTTGGCAGTCCAAGGACCCGGCGACGAGCCCGCGAATCAAGCGGATGTGGAGACGGGCACCAACCAGCCGCGAGATCAGGTTGAGGCGGATACCAGCGGATCCGAGGGGACCCTGAAGCAAGTAGGGACCGAGCCGGCTCCCCAGGTATCGAACGTGCCTATCGAGCCCGGCACTGAGCCAGTGCCGTCGGACAACGTGGACTCCCTCGACGAGGAGCCGGTGGCCGACCTGGTCAAGAAGGCTGAGTTGGTAGAGCTTGACGAACAGGTCGCCGAAGCGGACAAGGTGCTGGCAGACGAAGCGCAGGAGATGGATGAGGCGCTGGCGGCGTTTGAGGCTACTCAGGGGGAGCAGGCAGAAGAATTCGAAGAGGTTAGCGACGTACCCGCACCCGATCCCGGTGTTCTGGATGACCTGGAAGCCGACGCCGAGTCGCTGAATGGCGAACTGACCGAATCCTTGAAAGGTCTGGAGAAGCCATGACCGCACACGCTCCATGGACACCGAGCAATCACCGCCTCGAGAAGGAAGCCACCGTGAACAACACGCGTACTGCAGACCAGGCGGGCTGGTCAGCGCGCAGCCTTATCGCGCTGATGGCGACGTTCTCGTTGCTCTTCGGTTTCGGACAAGTGGCGCTGGCTCCGCAGGCTCAGGCGCAAGAGACAGGCGCAGTCGACGCGGATTCCAACCCGTGGATGACCCACGACCTGGTGGCGCCGAGCGACGGCACCTTCACCGTGAATCTGGACTGGACCACTGACACGGCGAACCTCAACCTCTATGTCCGCGAACTTGACGCCTTTGACGGCACAGTGGGTCCTCTCGTCACGCGCAGTAAAACTGCGGCTCAGCCTGAGCGAGTGTCTTTCGACACCACTGCGGGGCAGTCCTACCGCCTGTTCGTGCAAGCCGAGGAGGGCGCCAGCGATTACACGCTTGACACCAACATCGCCGACGGAACTACCCGTGACTACATCGGCACCGTGGACCTCGACTCTCAGGTCACGCGTCTACACGATTTCACCGTCGCGGAGGACGGTCTGGTTGCAGCCTCGTTGGACTGGGAAGGCTCCGCAGAGGTCTCGTTGTATCTGCGTGACGCTGACGGCAACGTGGTGACGAACTCGCGCTTGGACGCCAACCCCAAGTTGCTTACGGTCGAGGTGCCAGCTGGCGAATACACCTGGCTCGTGCGCTCCGAGTCCGGTGCCGCCGCCTACACGCTCACGAGTGACCAGCGGGACGGTGGACCGCTGGCGCCAGGGGATGAGCACATCTACAGCGCCCAGGCCGGGTACACCCTGCCCAGTGGCAACGTGAAGAGCGTGCAGACACACGACATCAGCGCCGCTGAAGACGGTGAGATCACGGTGGTCGTTGAGGGGCGCAACGCTGATGACTCGCCATACGTGTTCGTCCGCCCCTTTAACCCGGACGGTTCCTTGGGACCGGCCGTTGTCGGATCAGCAGCTGACGTGCAGTCGCAGCGGGTGAGCTTCAAGGCACAGGGTGGAGAGTCCTACCGCGTCATCGTCAAATCGACCACTGGTGGAGTGGACTATGACTTGACGACGTCGGTCGATGACGCCCCGTTCCGCACCATCTCCGGCACGCTGGATGCGGACTCCCAAAAGACGCGTATCTACACCGTGCAGGTCGAGGAGCCTGGACTGTTGTCCGCTGACCTGTCATGGGCCGGCGACGCTGATCTGACCATGATCTTGCGGGGTCCGGACAATGCCTTGGCGGCCTTCTCCAAGACCGATGCCAACCCCGAACTGTTGACCTTCGAGGTACCCGAAGCGGGCTCCTACCGTTTCCAGATCTCAGCAAAAACCGGCACCTCTGATTTTGTGCTCGCTACGAACGTCCAAACCGGCGACGAGCGCACCTATGCAGGGCACGTCGGTTTCCAGCCGGACACCGGCCAGCGCAGTCGCTGGACCAACCACGACTGGACGGCACCCGCAACCGGCTTAGCCACTCTGGAGCTGAGCAGCGACACAACGGATGACCAAGGTATCTACGTCCGCGAGATCATCGACCCAGCAACGCCCAACTCCGGGTCATTGATCACGACGTCACGGACCTCGGTTACACCCGAGCAGGCAAGCTTCGAGGTGAGCGAGGGAGCCACGTACCGGTTGTATGTCTCGACCGAAGCGGCGGGCGGCTCGTTCTACACCCTCGACGTCGCGGTGCAGACCGATCCCAACGACCGCACGTACCTCGGCACTGCGGACGCGGACAGTGAGGACATCCGTCAGTACCCGCTGTCGCTATCTGAGCCAGGCGACTTCACCGCGAGCCTGTCATGGGATGGTTCGGCTCAGCTGAACGCATTCGTGCTGGATGCTGGTGAAATCGTTGCCGAGTCGACCCCCGCGACTTCCCCTTCGACGCTGGAGTGGACCGCTGAGGCGGCCGGTGACTATGAGTTGATCGTCCAGTCCATCGATGGTGCGGCCGGATTCTCACTCGACACGACGTTTGTCCCGGTAGTTGTCGTGGCCTGCTCACCGATCTCGACACTGGCGTGCGGCGACGTATTGTTGGAGACACCGGTGGAGC
>JBATUU010000404.1:0-2268 GCA_049671385.1 Ornithinimicrobium sp.
ACTGCAGCGAGTATTCGTCGCGCACGTCCAGGCCCAGGCCCACCGTGTCAAAGCCGGGGCCGAGGTTGGCCGAGCTCGCCGGGACGGATGCGGTCAGTCTCAACTCTGCATGCCTAGGGCTACCGCCGCGCTGTGGGCGTCCACCGAGATCCGCTGCGGTACGACGTCGCCGCCATCTGCGCTCTTCAGCGCCCACTGTGGGTCTTTGAGTCCATGGCCCGTGACCGTGCAGACGATGGTTGCCCCTGTGGGCACCAAGTCGGCCTCGGCGCGTTTGAGGAGACCGGCCACCGATGCAGCCGAGGCTGGCTCGACAAAGATGCCCTCGCGAGATGAGAGCAGTCGATGGGCGTGCAGAATCTCCTCATCGGTGACGGCTTCGATCACCCCACCAGAGGTGTCGCGGGCATCCAGCGCCTGCTGCCACGATGCCGGATTGCCGATCCGGATGGCCGTGGCCAGCGTGTCCGGGTCGTCGACGGGATGGCCAAGCACGATGGGGGCTGACCCTGCGGCTTGGAAGCCCCACATCTCGGGGCGTTTGGTCGCTGGTCCCGGCAATGCCGCGTCCTGCGTGTACTCGCTGTACCCCTTCCAATAAGCAGTGATGTTGCCCGCATTGCCCACCGGCAGACAGTGGATATCCGGGGCATCGCCCAGCTCATCGACGACCTCGAACGAAGCGGTCTTTTGCCCCTCGATCCGGGCGGGGTTGACCGAGTTGACCAACTCGATCGGATAGCTGTCAGCCAGTTTGCGGGCGACAGTGAGGCAGTCGTCGAAGTTGCCTTCGACCTGCAACAAGGTCGCACCGTGAGCAATGGCTTGGGACAGTTTGCCCATCGCGATCTTGCCGTCCGGGACCAGGACACCGCAGGTCATCCCTGCTTTGGTGGCGTAGGCAGCCGCGGAGGCACTGGTGTTCCCGGTGGAGGCACAGATGACGGCCTTGGCGCCGCGGTCGGCGGCCAACGAAATAGCGGCGGTCATGCCCCGGTCCTTGAAGGACGCGGTCGGGTTGAGGCCTTCGTACTTCACATGGACCTCGGCGCCGACGAGTTCGGACAGGTGCTCAGCCAGGATCAGCGGGGTGCCGCCCTCGCGCAACGTCACAGGAGTGCGCTTGATCTCCTCGGGCAGCCGGTCGGCATACTCGGCGATGATGCCGCGCCATTGGTGGACCATGTTCTTCCTTTATCTGCAGATGCTGTCGGTGCGTGACGGAACGTGAAGAGTATGCAGTGTGGCGCAGGGACCTGACCGGACTCAGTTTTAGCGGTCTAACTAAGCGGCCGCAGCGCCGTGACCAGATCGGCGGCTAACGCACGGAAGGCTTCACCGCGGTGGGAGATGGCGTGCTTCTGCGTCGGTGCATACTCGGCGAGTGTGCGCCCGTCGGGCCGCATCAACAATGGGTCGTAGCCGAACCCTGCACTGCCGACCGGCGCAGTTGTCAACACTCCGCGCACGCGGCCCTCACGCACGATCTCAGTGCCATCGGGCAACGCCAACGCAGCCGCGCAGACGAACCCTGCGCCCCGGTGCTCGGCAGGGACGTCGGCTAACTGGCTTAGCAGCAAAGCGTTGTTGGCGTGGTCGCGGTCATCGCCGCCGACACCTGACCACCGGGCGCTGAAAACGCCGGGACTGCCGCCGAGCACGTCGACTGCCAACCCGGAGTCATCGGCCAGGGCGGGTAGCCCGGTGGCAGCGACCGCGGCGCGAGCCTTGAGCAGAGCGTTCGCGGCAAACGTCACCCCCGACTCAACGACGTCCTCGACGCCGGTGAACTCACCCACGCCGACGAGTTCGCGACCCGTGCGTTCCAATGCGTCGGCCAGGATCTCCCGCAACTCGGCCACCTTGTGTTCGTTGCGAGTGGCAAGCACGATCCGCTGGTCATCGGCTGAGTTCATCGACCGACGCCCAGCGCCGCCTTTTGAGCTGCGGCGAGATCGGCACATCCCTTGACTGCAAGATCCAGGAGCTCGTTCAGGAGTGTCCGGTCAAACGGCGCACCCTCGGCGGTCCCCTGGACCTCGATGAAGGTGCCCTCGCCGGTCAGCACTACATTCATGTCGGTGTCAGCGGTCGAATCCTCCGGGTAATCCAGGTCGAGCACCGGCACTCCGTCGACGACACCGACGCTGATCGCAGCGATGGATCCGGTGATCGGGGTGGCCTTTTTGGCGACGAAGCCCATGTCTCGGGCGGCTTCGACGGCGTCGACCATAGCCACGTAGGCGCCGGTGATGGCCGCTGTGCGGG
>JBATUU010000405.1:0-4043 GCA_049671385.1 Ornithinimicrobium sp.
TCGCGCACTGGGATCGCAAACGGCGCTGACCCTGCTTTGACAGCGGACCCCGATATACGAGATGTCGGGGTCCGCTGTCGTCGGAGACCTTCTGACGCCGAGCCGTTCAGGGTTAGGGGTCCGTATAGCCCGAGTAAAAGTTTGGTTCCCGACACCGCAGCGAACTCATCCGTCCCAATTTTCACATCTGTCTCTCATGTCTCTCTGACCAGGCGAAACACATCCGCAACGTGACGTATCTCACAGAAATGCCTTCCCTGAACCCGACGTGTCGGGTTGACGTCGCAGGTCAGGACGGGTTTACACGAGCGAAGAAATCGGTTTCACTCGGGGCTGATACTTGCGGAAACACCAACCCGACTGGACGGATACATGAGCGCTCAATACCCCCTTGCCTGCCGACCCAACACTCGGCCCGCTCCCCCACGTGGGCGTCAGCATGTCCGCCGTTCGGCCCTGCTCCTAGCCGCCGCATCCCTGCCCCTGGGCGCCGCCGCTCCAGCGCATGCCATGCCCACCCACTCCGCACAGTCAAGCGTCACATTTGTTCCCGCTGTCACCAAGGCTGCGCCAGCGGATCTGGCGCTGACCCCACTGCAGCCGATGACCCCGCACCTGCCGACTGCTCCCACCGAGGTCACTCGGTATGTCGATGTCTCGATGGCGAATGTTCGATCGGGCCCGAGCACTGATTATCGCGTCGTGCGTCAGTTGCGCCGCAACACGAGGGTGACCGGCACCAAGACCAGCAACGGCTGGATCAAAATCAAGAGCGGGCAATACATCTCAGAAAGCATCCTGAGCACCCGCTCGTCCTCAACCTCCTCGTCCTCCCGCAGCAACACCGTCACCCGCTACGTCAACGTCTCCAGCGGCAACGTCCGCAGCGGCTCCAGCACCTCCTACCGCGTCGTGAAGTCCCTGCCACGCAACACCAAGTTGACCGGCACCAAGACCAGCAACGGCTGGATCAAAATCAAGAGCGGGCAATACATCTCAGGCAGCATCCTGAGCACCCGCTCCTCTTCGGGATCGAGTAGCAGCAGCAGCGCCCGCACCACCACGCGCTACATCACCGCCAGCATGGGGAATGTGCGCTCGGGCAGCAGCACCTCGCACCGCATCGTGACGTCGCTGTCCCGTGGCACCAGGGTCGAGGGAACGCTGCAGCGCAATGGCTGGCTGCGGATCGGCAGCGGACGCTACGTCTCACCGGTCATCCTCAGCAGTCGCGGCCCCAGCTCAGCGTCTCGGTCGCGCTCGACGGTCACTCGGTATGTGACCTCATCCAGCGGCAACGTACGGTCCGGCGCGGGCACCAACTACCAGGTGGTCGACTCGCTGCGCCGTAACAGCAAGGTGACGGGCACGTTGACCAGCAACGGTTGGCTGCGGATCAGCAGTGACCGTTACATCTCCGGCAACATCCTGCGCGGTGCCAGCGCCGGAGGCAGCTCGAGCCCGAGCAGCAACGCTGTGATCAATGAGGCCAGCCGGCATCTCGGCATCATGTATGTCTATGGCGGCGACGACCCGTCGGGCTTTGACTGCTCGGGCTACGTGCAATACGTCTACGGCAAGCTCGGCGTCGTCCTGCCACGAGTTGTCTCTCAGCAGCGCGTAGCGACCACGCGAGTCAGTTCACCCAAGGTCGGCGACCTCGTGTTCTGGGGCACTCGCCACGTCGCCATCTACGCTGGCGACGGCTACATCTACGACTCGGGTCGCTCCGGTCTTCCGGTCCAAAAGCGTCGGATGTTCTCCGGCGTGACGGGGTATGGGCGGGTCGGCTGAGCGAGCCGCCCTCCGGTCAGCCGAGACCGAGGTCGTCCAAGGTGTATGCGGCGCGGTAGGTCAAACCTTGCGCGGAGATCACTGCGTCAGCCCCGCTGTCTCGGTCGGCGATCACCGCTACCGCCACAACGTCCGCCCCAGCCTCACGACAAGCTGCCACTGCGGTGAGCGGTGAATTGCCGGTGGTCGATGTGTCCTCAACGACGAGGACCCGTCGCCCGGTGATGGAAGGACCCTCGATCTGCTGCTGCATGCCATGAGCCTTGCCGCTCTTGCGCACCACAAACGCGTCGAGACGTTTGCCGTCTGCAGCAGCGGCATGCATCATCGCCCCCGCTACCGGGTCGGCGCCCATTGTCAGTCCGCCGACCGCGTCGAAGTCCAGGTCGGCGACGAGTTCATTCATCACCTGGCCGACCAGGGGGCCACCAGCACCGTCGAGGGTGACCCGGCGCAGGTCGACGTAGTACTGAGCGGACACTCCCGAGGAGAGGGTCACGTCACCGTGCACGATGGCCTGGTCTCGGATGATCTCCAGCAGTTGCTCGCGGGGGGTAGTCACAGGCGCTCATGCTAGTCCGTGCTCGTCATCACCTAAGCGTTGAGATCAAGGGTGTCGTCCTCGGCGTGGAAGACGCCCAGTTGTTCGCAGGCCTGGTTCAGCAGACGCTGCACCGCCAACGAATCCCCCAGCGGCATGATCGCGGACTCACGCCGACCGGCCCGCATACAGTCGCTGACCTCGATCAACTCATGGCTGTAGCCGGCTCCGAGCGCTGGCGCTTCGATGTGCTGCGGCTCTTGATCATGCTGATGGAGCACCAGGGATGTCGGGTGGTGAAAACGAGGCGGGATGTCGATCCACCCCTTCGTGCCCACGATCCGCGCAGTGCCGGGGGATGGCCCACGCAGCGAACAGTTCAGAGTCGCTGCCCGCCCATCGCCGTACCCCAGCAGCATCGCAGCCTCAAGGTCCACTCCTGTTGACGCCAGCGATCCGGTGACAGCCAGGGTGTCGGGGGTGCCGAGAAAGTGCTGCGCCAGCGACACCACATACACCCCGAGATCGAGCATTGCTCCGCCTGCGAGCGCTTTGCTGAACAGGCGGTCGTTCTCGTCGAACTCACGTTGCACGCCCAGGTCGGCCTGGACCGTGCGCACCTGCCCGATCGCGTCGTCGGCAATCAACTCGCGAGCGGACACGATGGCCGGTTGGAAGCGGGTCCACATGGCCTCCATGGCGAACACGTCGCTGTCACCGGCGGTAGCGACCAACTCTTGAGCACCTGCTGCGGTGGCTGTCAGGCTCTTCTCGACCAACACAGCCTTGCCTGCCCGCATCCCGGCGACCGCAAGGGCCAGGTGCTGCGGGTGCGGGGTCGCGATGTAGAGCACGTCGACGCCCTCGTCATCGATAATGGCCCGATAGCTCCCGTGCGCACGCTCGATCCCGAACTCGTCGGCGAAGGCCTGAGCCCTGTCCTGGGAACGGGATGCCACCGCAGCCACGACCGATCCTTCGACGTGTTCAAAATCTCCGGTCACATTGCGCGCAATACGCCCCGGGCCGACGATGCCCCACCTCAGTTCATCCATACCCGCCAGCCTACAAAGGAGGAAGCCTCAACGTCGGCTTTCACTCATCCGTCGCGCCGCGACACGCGAGATCGATCGCGGCAGAAGTCGGATGCCGCGCACGAGCGCCTTGTATTCGGTCGATGGGATCGAGATGACCTTGCCTGCTGCGACATCGGCCAAAGCGTCCTGAGCCACCCGATGCGGATCGAGCCAGAACCGCTCGGGCAGCTCGGGCATATCCATCGAGGCCCGCTGATGGAACTCGGTTCGAACGAAACCCGGACACAGTGCGGTCACGGTGACCCCGGTGCCGAGGAGTTCGTTAGCCAGAGCCTCCGAGAAGGTCGTCGCCCACGCTTTAATCGCCGAGTAGGTGCCCATCACCGTGAAAGAGGCCACGGACGATACATTGAGGATGGCACCGTGGCCACGGGTCGTCATCGCGCCGGCTGCGGCGTGACTGGCGACGAGCACGGCCCGGATCATCACATCGACGGCCTGCTCCTCAGCGAGGATATCCCCGGTGGCGAAGTCGTGGTTGATGCCAAAGCCCGCGTTGTTGACCAACAGATCGATGGGCCGCTCCGGATCGGCAATACGCTGGGCGACGAGCTCCAACTGGGCCCTATCAGAGAGGTCGGCAGCGTGAACCTCTGCGGAGACGTCATACG
>JBATUU010000406.1:0-2188 GCA_049671385.1 Ornithinimicrobium sp.
TGGCGTGACCAGATCGTCTCCATGGGCACGCGTGTGCTCGTCGTGTAATCCTGCTTCGACGCGTCAGTCGACGATCATGATCGGAGCGCTGGACTGGCTTAGCACGCCCAAACTGACCGAGCCGAGGATCGAGCCCACCATGGCGCCGTGGCCGCGGGTACCAAGCACCAAGACGCCGCCCTCATCTGCAACCTTGCTGAGCCCCTCGACAGCCTCGGCCTCGATGACTCGACCGTTGACCGACAGGTCTTGGTGCTCACCACCGATTTCCTCAAGGGCCTCAGCGTTGACCCGCTCAGCGGTTGCCTTGTAGTCCGCCGAAGCCGCCTCGGTCGAGTCGTATCCGATGGGGCCCTTGCCCCATGGGTCCGGGGGAGCGGGGGCCCACAGGGTGACCAAAGACAGCGGTGCATTCCACTCCCGAGCGAGGTCCACGGCGGCATCGATGGCACGCTGCGAACCTCCTGTGCCATTGGCTGCCACGCTCACCGGGTGCTCTGGCCCGGGGAGTTCGCTCTCGCCGTCGCGGACGATGACCACGGGGCATTTGGCATAGGCCGCGATGGCGTAGGAGGTTGAGCCGAGCAGTGCTGTGCCGACCCGCCCGCGGCCTTGGCTCCCCAGCACCATCAGCGCGGCTTGCGTCGACGCTTCGCCGAGAGCGACCTTGGCGCTGAACAAAGAACCAGCGGTGCTGACCTCGAGGTTCGGGAACTCGCTACGTACCGCGTCAGCGCCACGCTCGGCCCGCTCAGCGGCTTCGGAGATGATCTCGCTGGGGTTGTACTTCCCAGCGCCCGCATCTTGGGTGTACGTGATGCGTTCGGCTGCGTGTAGCACCCGCAACGGTCGGCCCTGGTGGTCTGCGGCCTTCGCTGCCCACTGCAACGCGGCTTCCGAGGGGGTTGATCCGTCATATCCGACGACGACAGGACGCTTGGACGATTGCGATGCCATGTGCACTCCTTGGTGAGCGTGTTAGCGAATACTACTGATCGTAGTGGCGGGGTTTGGGATGCGCCACCCTGCAACCGTACGACAGACTCAGGTGTATGACGTTGACTCAGCTTCCGCAATGGCAGGCCCTGTCCGAGCACTATGAGCAGATCAAAGGAGAACACCTCAGAACGCTGTTCTCCGATGACCCTGATCGGGGCACCAGGCTGAGTGCGGAACTTGGGCCCATCTATCTGGACTACTCCAAGCATCGGATCACCGACGAGACGCTCACGCTGCTGATCGACCTAGCGCGTGCATGTGGGGTTCAGGACCGCGTGGATGCAATGTTCTCCGGTGAGGCGATCAACACCACCGAGGATCGTGCGGTGCTGCACATCGCCCTACGCGCGGATGCCGACGATGTCATCGAGGTAGACGGCCACAACGTAGTGCCGGATGTGCAGGAAGTGCTCGGGCGCATGCGCACCTTTGCTGACCAGGTGCGTGGCGGCGAGTGGACCGGCGCGACCGGGGAGGCGATCAAGACAGTCGTCAACATCGGCATCGGCGGCTCCGACCTCGGCCCGGCGATGGCATACGGCGCGCTGAAGGACTACAGCAAACGAGACATGGACTTCCGATTCGTCTCCAACGTCGACGGCACCGATGTCGTCGAGGCAACCCGAGACCTCGACCCGGCGACCACGTTGTTCGTCATCGCCTCCAAGACCTTCACCACCGTCGAGACGCTGACCAACGCCACCACAGCGCGCGAATGGCTGACGGCCTCGCTGGGCGATGACGCGGTCGCCAAGCACTTCGTCGCAGTGTCCACTGCGCAAGAGAAGGTATCCGACTTCGGCATCGACACCGACAACATGTTTGGCTTCTGGGATTGGGTGGGGGGACGCTACTCCTTCACCTCGGCCATCGGCCTCTCCTTGATGGTCGCCATCGGCCCGGATGGGTTTGATGACATGTTGGCCGGGTTCCGCGATGTCGATGACCACTTCCACACCGCCCCGCTGGAGCAGAATCTGCCGGTCCTGATGGGCGTGCTCGGGGTCTGGTATCGCAACTTCTTCGATGCTGACACCCATGCCGTGCTGCCCTACAGCCAATATCTGCAGCGGTTTGCCGCATACCTGCAGCAGTTGGACATGGAAAGCAACGGCAAGTCGGTCACCCTGGACGGGTCCGACGTCGACTACGAGACCGGGCCCATCGTGTGGGGTGAGCCGGGCACCAA
>JBATUU010000407.1:0-12550 GCA_049671385.1 Ornithinimicrobium sp.
AGGTCCATCGGAGAGAGCTTCCAGCGGCGGACCGGGTCCAGCTGACGGATAGCAAACCGGGTGCGCTGCTCGTTGCGTGTCACCGAGAACCAGAACTTGGTGAGCGAGGCACCGGAGTCGATCAGCATCTTCTCAAAGGCCGGCACATGGTTCATGAACTGCTCGTACTGCCCGTCGTCACAAAACCCCATCACCCGCTCCACTCCCGCCCGGTTGTACCAGGAGCGGTCGAACAGCACCATCTCCCCGAAGCTCGGCAGGTGCTGTACGTAGCGCTGGAAATACCATTGACCCAACTCGGTCTCGGTGGGCTTCACCAACGCCACCACCCTGGCGCCGCGCGGATTCAGATGCTCCATAAAGCGCTTGATCGATCCGCCCTTGCCAGCGGCGTCCCGTCCTTCGAAGATCAGCACGTGCCGCGTGTGGGTGTCCCGCGCCCAGGCCTGGAACTTCAACAACTCGACTTGGAGCAGATACTTCTCGACGGCGTAATAGTCACGAGACATCCGCGAGTCGTAGGGGTAGTTCTCCCGCCATGTGTCAACTGCGTTGCCATCGGGTGCAATCAGATCGGGGTCTGATCCCTCGTCATCGCGCACCGTGTATCCCTCGGCGCGCAGCTGGTCGATGTATTCCCTGAACTCGTGCTGCTGGGCCATAACGACGACTGTAGTAGCAAGTCGGGTGATGGTGTAGTGATCGGGTGCTGGGACACTTCCAGTATGCCGTCAGCCATGCCACCGGGTGATCCCGCCCCGCTCGACGGTCACCTGCCTGCGATCCGCGAGACATCGACCACCGGCGGACCGCTGGCGGTCTACATCCATGTGCCGTTTTGCCGGGTCCGGTGCGGTTACTGTGACTTCAACACCTACACCGCGCAAGAGCTGGGCACCGCAGGCTCAACGACGACGGGGTATCTGCAAGCAGCCCTGGCTGAGATGGACCTGGCCCAGCAGGTGGTGGCGGCGCAACCGGGAGTCAGCGCAGGGGCGGGTGAACGGCCACCGGTGGGGACTATTTTCATCGGCGGCGGCACCCCCACGCTGCTGCCGGTGGATGACCTGGCCGCGTTGGTCGAGGGCGTCCGCAGCCGGTGGGGAATCAGCCCCGGCGCCGAGATCACGACCGAGGCCAACCCGGACACGCTGAGCGACCAGGTCGCCATCGATTTGGCTCACGCGGGCTTCACCCGGGTCAGCATCGGCATGCAATCGGCGGTCCCTCATGTCCTCGCAACCTTGGACCGCACCCATCGACCCGATCACGTGCCCGCTGCCCTCGCAGCCGTCAAGGCCGCCGGGATGCAGGTCAGTCTGGATTTGATCTACGGCACCCCAGGGGAGTCGCTGGATGACTGGCGGCACAGCGTGCAGGCGGCGCTGGCGCTGCAACCCGACCACATCTCTGCCTACGCCCTGACCATCGAAGAGGGCACCGCGATGGCGGCAGCCGTGCGGCGGGGGAGGTTGGCCATGCCCAGTGACGATGACGAAGCAGACAAATACGAGCTCGTCGACGAGATGCTGCACCAGGCCGGCTATCAATGGTACGAAATCTCGAACTGGGCGTCGGGTCCTGATGCTCAGTGCAGGCACAACCTTGCCTACTGGCGCGGCGAGGACTGGTGGGGTATCGGGCCAGGAGCACATAGCCATATCGATGGCACCAGGTGGTGGAACGTCAAACATCCGAGTGCTTATGCAGCCAGGCTCGAGGGAGCTCAGAGTCCGGCTTTGGCCCGAGAAGTGCTGACCCCCGCACAGCGACACGACGAGCGCGTGCTGCTCGGACTGCGCCTAGCCAGCGGGCTGCCCATCTCAGCGCTGCATGGCGACTCTGGACTGTCGACAGATCAGGATCGGGCGATTGCCGACCTGGTCAGCAGCGGACTGCTCGAGGCGAGAGCGGCCCAGCGTGGGCATGCGGTATTGACCCGGTCAGGCAGGCTGCTGGCCGACACAGCCGTGCATGCACTCCTGGCAACGAGGTCGGCTACTTCAGCACCTTGATCTGAGCGGGGTAGGTGTAGACCTCACCGCTACTGGCCTTCACTGCAGCCATGATGTGCAGCACCATTGAGACGACCCAGATGACGAAAATCAAGGGCAGCGCAAGCAGGAAGCCGATGCCGAGGGTCAGGATGCCCAACACCACCAGCGCGAAATAGGCGATCCACAACGTCAGGTTGAAGTTGAACGCCCCGGCGGCTGCGTGCCGCACCTTGGCGCTACGGTCTTTGTAGATCGCCCAGATCACCAGTGGTCCAACAAAGTTGAGCATTCCAACGCTCACCAGGGCCGCAATAGGTGCCGATAGGTGGGCAAGGACTGTCCAGGTTTTCTCTTCCGAGGGATTGAGCGGCGTGCCTGAGCCGGAGGGCTGTCCGCCGTACTGCGGCGCGGATTGCTGACCGGCATATTGGGGTGCGCCCTGGTTGCCCGCGTACTGCGGCGAGTTCTCATCGCCCATGTTCTGTGGCGGATCTTGCTCGACCGAGTACTGGGGCGGGTGCTGCTCGCCATCTGAGACTGGGCGTGACTGATCGCCATACCCTGCGTCATATTCGGGCTGCGCATCGTCGGACTGGCCGGGCGGGGGAGGGGGAGGTGTGCTCATTGCGGACTCGATTCTGTAGTGGGCGCGGTCACGAAGTCGATCAACTCTTCGACGCTAGCTAGGAGCGATGGTTCCATGTCCTGATACGACCGTACGTGAGCGAGCATCCTCTTCCAGCCCATCGCGACGTCACGCTGCGAGGTATGCGGCCACCCCAACTCGGCCAGCACCGCATGCTTCCACGACTGCCCACGCTCGATCACCGGCCAGGCGGCCAGGCCCAGCCGCTCCGGTCTGATCGACTGCCATACATCGACATAGGGGTGTCCGGTGACTCGCACCCATCTTGCTTCTGGCAGGGCTGTAGCGGACTGCACAATGCGTGACTCCTTGGTGCCCGGCAGCAAGTGATCGACCAAGACGCCCATCCGTCGATCCGGGCGTGGCGCAAACGCGCGGATCACGCCGCTGAGGTCATCCACGCCCTCCAGCACCTCGACGACAACACCTTCGATCCGCAGGTCCTCTCCCCAGACCTTTTCCACCAGCTCCGCGTCATGGCGGCCTTCCACGAAGATGCGTGAGGCCGCTGCAACCCGGGCGGGAGCGCTGGCGACAGCTCGTGATCCGCTGGCGGTGCGCTGTGCGGCGGCGCGGTGATCCGCCAGGGCCGCGGCATTTTCTGGCGTCGTCCCCGTGAGCACGACCGGAGCGCCATCGATCAAAAATCCTGGCCCCAACGGGAATCCTCGACTGCGGCCATGGCGATCCTGCAGGTGGACCACCTGCATACCGCCAGCCTTCTCGACCCGCACCACGGCGCCACACCACCCCGTGTCGACATCCTCGACGACCAGACCCACCTCGGCGCTCACCGAGATCGAGCGTGTCCGCCGGGGCGCATGCCCATCGCCGGCCAGCACGTCGGTGCCATATCGATCCCTCACCTGGTCAGTGTTCCAGCGCGCCAGGACGGATCGGTGGAAGCCGGGCCGCCCTCGCGTAGACTTGGCACTCGTATGCGCTGAGTGCCAAGCATCGCCCGTGACAGGTGCTCCCGGCAGCAGCCCCGTGGCCACAGGACTGGAGGTGAACCCGATGAGTGATGAGCGCAGGCTCGATGTTCTGAGGGCGATCGTTCAGGATTACGTCCGCACCAGTGAGCCGGTGGGTTCCAGAGCACTGTTGGAGCGGCATTCCCTCGGCGTTTCGGCAGCGACCGTACGTAACGACATGGCCGCTCTGGAAGAAGACGGCTTGATCACTGCGCCGCATACCAGCGCTGGCCGGGTGCCGACGGATGCGGGATACCGGCTCTTTGTGGACCGACTGACCGGGATCAAGCCGTTAAGTGGTGGTGAGAAGGCGGCCATCCGGCGTTTCTTGGCCGGTGCCGTCGATCTGGACGACATCGTGCTGCGCACCGTGAAGTTGTTATCGTCCTTGACCAATCAGGTCGCGGTCATGCAATACCCGTCGCTGACCCACTCGACGGTGCGTCACATCGAGTTGGTGCCGGTCGGTGGCCCGCGGTTGATGGTGGTCCTGATCGTCAATACCGGGCGGGTCGAGCAGCGAGTGCTGGATACCGGTCACGACCTCGAGGGTGAACAGGAGAGCATTGCGACGCTGCGTTCCCTGGTGAATCGGATCGCCGTGGGCCAGGCGCTCACGGCAGCACCGACGTTGTTGAGCGACGGACTGGATGAGGTGGACCACCGTGATCGCGGGGTCGCTGCCATGGTCGTCGCCACGTTGCACGATGCGCTCGCCGAGCAGACGGAGGAGCGTCTGGTGATGGCTGGCACGGCGAACTTGGCGCGCGAGGCGGGCGATTTCCCTTCCTCTCTGCAAGAAGTTCTACAGGCCTTGGAAGAACATGTGGTGTTGTTGAAGTTGATGGGAAGCAGGGCCAGCCTCAACAACGACACGGTGGCGGTGAGCATCGGCGCTGAAAATGCTTTTGAAGGACTGCGCACCACATCCGTGGTGACCACGACATACGGACCCGCTGGCGGGCTCGGCGTCGTGGGGCCAACGCGGATGGACTATCCAGTCGCCATGGCCTCGGTCCGTGCGGTAGCGCACTACATCTCGACCATCTTAGAAAGTTGAGCACGACATGTCGTGCAGCACAAAGGACGTATTCCAGTGACACAGACAAGGACCGACGTGAACGACTACTACGCTGACTTGGGCGTGCAGCGCGATTCCAGCGCTGAAGAGATCAAGCGGGCCTATCGCAAGCAGGCCCGCAAACTCCACCCCGATGTCAATCCCGGCCCCGAGGCGGAGGCCGAGTTCAAGCGGGTCTCTCAGGCATATGACGTCTTGTCCGATCAGGCCAAGCGGGCTGCATACGATCGTGGCCAGGACCCCTACGGCGGGGCGACCAACGGCTTTGGTCAGGGGTTCACCTTCACCGACATCATGGATGCCTTCTTCGGTGGCAACGGCGGTGGTGGGCGCGGGCCCCGCTCACGGACCCAACGCGGTCAAGACGCGCTCATCCAACTCGACATTGACTTGGACGTCGCTGTCTTCGGTGGTGAGCAGACCTTCCCGGTCGACACGGCCGTCCACTGTGCCACGTGCTCCGGCTCCGGCGCACAGCCAGGCTCGGGGCACCGGACCTGCTCGGTATGTTCGGGCCGCGGAGAGGTGCAGCAAGTGCAGCGCTCCTTCCTCGGCCAAGTCATGACCCAGCGGCCGTGTAGCGCGTGCCAGGGTTTCGGTGAGGTCATCGAGAACCCCTGTTTCGACTGTTCAGGGGAGGGCCGGGTCCGTACCAGGCGCGACTTGAGCATCAAGATCCCCGGCGGGGTCGACAGTGGCACCCGGATCCGGATGACCGGCGAGGGCGAGGTCGGCCCCGCAGGCGGCGAAGCCGGTGACCTCTACGTCGAGATCGCCGTGCGCTCGCACGACACGTTCCGCCGCCGCGGCGATGACCTGCACTGCTCGATCGAAGTGCCGATGACGGCTGCGGCGCTGGGCGCGTCGCTCACTGTGCACACCTTGGACGGCCCAA
Organism: Ornithinimicrobium sp.; assembly: GCA_049671385.1. Lineage (GTDB taxonomy): Bacteria > Actinomycetota > Actinomycetes > Actinomycetales > Dermatophilaceae > Ornithinicoccus. The sequence continues at coordinate 5,594 of JBATUU010000407.1, forward strand.
GCGACATCGACCTCAAACCCGGCGCCCAGCCCCAAGACACGGTCACCTTGCAAGACTTCGGGGTGACTCACCTGCGCGGCACCGGACGCGGAGACCTTGTCGTCCACTTGGACATCAAGGTGCCGACCAAACTGAGCGACGAACAGCGCCAGTTGTTGTCTGACTTTGCCTCCTCTCGCGGCGAGTCCCGTCCGCACGGTCAGATGGCTCCGGCCCACGGGGGCATCTTCGGCAAGTTCCGCGAAGCCTTCACCGGCCGTTGACAGCGCCGCTGTATCTGCTGGACTCCGGCGCCCTTGCCGACTCTGGCGCCGGTGCTGAGGTGGTGATCGAGGGCGCCGAGGGGCATCACGCTGCAACGGTGGCACGTCTGCAACCTGGAGCCCGCGTCTTGCTCGCCGACAACAGCGGGTGGCTTGGCCAAGGCACGGTGGCCTCCGTCACCAAGGGACGCGTCCACGCGGTCCTCGATGAGGTGACCCACCACCCCCAGCCCGATGTGACGTTCACGCTCGCGCAGGCTCTCGCCAAAGCTGATCGCGACCTGCTGGCCATCGAAGTTGCCACCGAGTTGGGTGTCGATCGGGTGATCCCTTGGCAGGCCAACCGCAGCGTAGTGCGCTGGCGGGGGGAGCGCGGGCTCAAAGCTCGCCGCAAATGGCACAACACGCTGATGGCTGCGACCAAGCAGGCTCGACGATCGCGTGTGCCTTCATTGGGCGAGGCTGTCGATCTGGCCAGTTTGGCCGAGCACGTCAAGCGCGCAGACGTCGCCATCGCGCTGCACGAGAACGCCCCTGAACCGCTCGCAGCGCTGTCCGGCGGTGATCTGCCCACCACGGGTGAAGTGTTGCTCATCGTTGGTCCAGAGGGCGGCATCAGCGACGACGAACTGACCGCTCTGGTGGCTGCTGGTGCATCTCCCAGGCGCCTCGGGGACACCGTGTTGCGCACTTCCACGGCAGGCTCGGCGGCTATCGCGCTCCTGAGTGCGCTGAGCCGATGGCGCGCCTAGTGTGGCCGCATGAGTGAGTGCATCTTTTGCCGGATTGCAGCCGCCGAAGTATCAGCGGACGTGGTGTACGCCAGCGAGACCACCGTCGTCTTTCGCGACCTGGCCCCGCAAGCGCCGGTCCACCTACTGGTGATCCCTCGAGAACACCACGAGAGCGCGGCCGAGATGGCGGCGCTCGATGCCTTGGGCTTCAGTGACCTCTTCCTGGCCGTAGCGGAAGTGACCCGCGAGACCGGGCTCGATGCCGCCGGTTATCGGGTGGCCACCAACGTCGGCGAACACGCGGGGCAAGAGGTGGCGCACCTGCATCTGCACGTGCTCGGCGGCGAGCGGCTGAGGTCGCTTGGGCGAGCCAGAGCGTAGACTCAACCCACCCATGAGCCACACTTCACCGACCGAGCCAGCCCCTCAACCGAGCACTCACACCGTCCGTATCCCCGCGCACACCTCGATGGTGGCCCTGCTGGGGCCCGGCGACGAACTGTTGCGCACGATCGAGCGTAGTTTCACCGACGTCGACGTTCACGTGCGCGGCAACGAGGTCCGCCTCTCCGGACCGTCAGCGGACCTCGCGTTGGTGGAGCGGCTGCTCGATGAGCTCATCGACATCGTGGACAAAGGCCATCCATTGACCCGCGACGCCGTCGAGCGAGCGATCGCGATGTTGCGCACCCAGAGCACTGATCGTCCAGCCGACGTGCTCACGATGAACATCATCAGCAACCGCGGCCGTAGCATCCGACCCAAGACGCTCAATCAAAAGCACTACGTGGACGCGATCGACGCGCACACTATCGTCTTCGGCATCGGGCCAGCCGGCACCGGCAAGACCTACCTGGCGATGGCCAAAGCAGTCGCAGCACTGCAAGCCAAAGAGGTCAGTCGGATCATCCTGACCCGCCCGGCCGTGGAGGCAGGAGAGCGGTTGGGATTTCTGCCCGGCAGCTTGAACGACAAGATCGACCCCTATCTGCGCCCGCTGTACGACGCGCTGCACGACATGGTCGACCCCGACTCAATCCCTCGACTGATGGCTTCGGGCATGGTCGAAGTCGCGCCCCTGGCATACATGCGCGGACGCACCCTCAACGACGCCTTCATCATTTTGGACGAGGCTCAGAACACCTCCGCCGAGCAGATGAAGATGTTCCTGACCCGTCTCGGCTTCGGGTCCAAGATGGTGGTCACTGGTGACGTCACGCAGGTTGACCTCCCCGGAGGCACCACCTCGGGGCTTCGCGTGGTGCAGAACATCTTGAGTGGTGTGGAAGACGTGCACTTCTCGCAACTGGACAGTGGGGACGTTGTGCGCCACGCCCTGGTTAGCGCGATCGTCGAGGCCTATGGCCGGTTCGACGCGGGGGATTCCCCGTCATCAGGCCCCTCATCCCCGGGCTCCTTGAGCACCTCGCGAGGTCGCCGGTGAGCATCGATGTCCTGAACGAGTCAGGTGTCGTGCCATCGATCGTTCCTGAGCAGGAGTTGCACGAACTCGCGACTTTTGTGCTGGCTGAGCTCAAGGTCAATCCCCGAGCTGACCTGGCCATCACGCTGCTCGACGAACCCGCGATGGCCGCGTTGCACGAGCAGTGGATGGACCTTCCGGGCGCCACCGACGTGATGAGTTTCCCGATGGATGAGCTCCGTCCCGGTGGCGACACCGATCCCGAGAGCGCGGCGGTGCTGGGCGATGTGGTGTTGTGCCCCGCAGTTGCAGCCACGCAGGCGGCCCAAGCAGGCCATGCGGTCGCCGACGAGATGCTGCTGTTGCTGACCCACGGGATCTTGCACCTCTTGGGCTTCGACCACGCAGAGGCCACCGCTGAGCAGGAGATGTTCGACCTCCAGCGCACCCTGCTGTTGACCTACCTCGCAGGACGCGGCCGAAGCACCACTGCCGCTCCGGCGCCCCAACTCGGCACCGCGTAGGCGGCTGGCCTTGATGCTGGACATGTCATGACCACGTTGATCGTGGTCGCCATCGCTTCGACGCTCATCGCTTTCCTGCTCTCAGCCGCCGAGAGCGCGCTGCAGCGGATGTCGCGCGGTCGCGTGGAGCAGTTGCGCGATGAAGCACGTCAGGGCTCGACTGCCCTGACCCGAATCGTTGCCGACCCGGCGCCCTACCTGGCAGTCACAGCCTTTGGCCGCGTCACGGCCGAGGCCTTGACCGCCGTTGCGGTGGCCGTTGCGGTGGACACCGCCACCAACAGCCACTGGCAGACGGCGCTCATCGCAGTGGCCATCATGGTGCTGATCTCTTTTGTGCTGGTCGGCGTATCGCCGCGCACCCTGGGCAGGCAGCACGCTGACAATGTGGCGCTGCTCGCTGCACCGGTGGTGGTCACCCTTCGTTTTGTGCTGGGACCGGTCGCTAAGCTGCTGGTTGTCTTCGGCAATGCGGTCACTCCTGGTGGTGGGTATGACGACGGGCCGTTCGCCTCTGAGGCAGAGTTGCGCGAGCTCGTTGACCTGGCGGGTGAGACCTCGGTCATCGAGGCCGACGAGCAGGAGATGATCCACTCCATCTTCGAGCTAGGAGACACGGTCGCGCGGGAAGTGATGGTGCCGAGGCCAGACATGGTCACGATCGGGCGAGGCCGGACCTTGAAACAAGCGACATCCCTCTTCTTGAGGTCGGGGTTCTCTCGCGTCCCGGTGATCGGTGATGGCAGCGACGACGTCTTGGGCCTGCTGTACTTCAAGGATGTCGCCCGCCACGTCAACGCTCGCGGTACGTCCGCGCAGACAGTCGCGGTCGATGAGGTGATGCGGGCGGTGCACCGGGTTCCAGACAGCAAGCCGGTCGATGGGTTGCTGCGAGAGATGCAGCAACAGCGGCTGCACTTCGCGATGGTCATCGATGAGTACGGCGGTACCGCAGGGCTCATCACGATCGAGGACATCTTGGAAGAGATCGTGGGAGAAATCACCGACGAATACGACCGTGACGTGCTCGAGATCACCGCCCTGGACGACGGATCAACGCGGGTACCGGCATCGATGCCGGTGGATGATCTCGCCGACATGTTCGACACGACCATCGAGGTCGAGGACGTGGACAGCGTGGGCGGCCTGCTCGCCTCGTTGATCGGTATGGTGCCGATTGTGGGATCCAGCGCCGAGGTTGCCGGGGTGACCTTGACAGCCGAGCGGATGGCGGGGCGGCGACGACGAGTTGCAACAGTGCTGGTCGCGCGGACCGAACCTGAGCCTGAAGCAGCCTCGGAGACATCGAAGAGCGACACGTCTGCAGATCCACATGCTGATCACGCTGGTGCCGGTGAGATGCACGACACGGATCAGCGGTCCGCGAGCGCTTCGTGAGCGGGGGCACAGGCTCAGCAGCTGACTACCGAGCCGGCTTCGCTGCACTGGTCGGCAGACCCAACGCCGGCAAGTCGACGCTGACGAACGCATTGGTCGGCCAGAAGGTCGCGATTACGTCGAGTAAGCCGCAGACCACTCGGCACGCTATTCGCGGCATACGGCATACGTCGGACTCGCAGTTGGTCTTGGTAGACACTCCGGGGCTGCACCGGCCACGCTCGCTGCTCGGCCAACGGCTCAATGACCTTGTGCGTGAGACGTTGCTCGGCGTCGATGTCATCGGTTTTTGCCTGCCAGCCGATCAGCGGCCCGGCCCGGGCGATCAATACATCGCCGCTGACCTCAAGGAGCTGCAGCGAGCCCGCCGAGTGCCGGTCGTGGCGCTCGCCACCAAGGTCGACACGGTGGATCGCGGCCGGCTCGCGGAACACCTGATAGCCATCGATCAACTCGCCGATTGGGACGAGATCGTGCCGTGCTCGGCTGTGCGCGGGCAACAGGTCGCCGAGGTCGGCGACGTTCTCGCGAGCTACCTGCCGACGTCACCCCCGCTCTATCCCGCCGACGCCATCACCGATGAGCCACACGTGGTGATGATTGCCGAACTGGTGCGCGAAGCGGCGTTGGAGGGAGTGCGTGATGAGCTCCCGCACTCCCTGGCAGTCGTGGTTGAGGAAATCCTCGAGCGTCCGGATCGCCCAGCAGATAAGCCCATGAGCGACGTGCGAGTCAACGTCTTTGTGGAACGGCCCTCTCAGAAGGCGATCGTCATCGGTCGTGGCGGCAGTCGCCTACGGGATGTCGGCACCGCAGCCCGCACGCAGATTGAAGAGTTGATGGGGCAACGCGTGTACCTGGATCTGCATGTGAAGGTGGCTAAAGACTGGCAGCGTGACCCCAAGCAACTGGGCCGGCTCGGGTTCTGATGCTGGCATGACCATACCGAGCCGGCGAGGGCGCGGCCGTCCACCGGGCGAGGGCTCTGGTGCCCGAGCCCTGATCCTCGCAGCGGCATCCGAGCAGTTCTCCGCTCTGGGATACGAAGCCACCAGCATGCGCGGAGTCGCCGGACAAGCGGGTGTGGACGCATCTTTGGTCGCTCACTACTTCGGCAATAAGCAGAAGCTCTTTGCCCACGTCGTCGAACTACCGATTGACAACGACCGGGCCATCCCGATGCTGGCCCAGGGCCCCCGCAGCGACGTGGGGCTGCGGGTGGCGACGTTCTTGGTAGGCATGATCTCCGATCCTGACGTCAGGATCCGGGCGTTGAGCCTGATCCGAGCGGCGTCGACCAACCCAGAGGCGGCGGCCATCCTGCGTCAGCGGTTGACCGAGCAACTGCTGGAACCTCTGGCCTCGGCATTGGACGCCGACCGACCCGAATTTCGGGCGGCGATGGTGATGTCGCAGACGGTGGGCTTGATCATGGCTCGCCATGTCGTGCAATTGGAGCCGCTTCAGCAGGCCGAGCGTGCCGACCTGGTGACCGTGCTTGCGCCGGTGTATCAGCACTACCTCACGGCGGCGTTAGCGCCACCATCTTCCTAAAGCAAGATAGCTGCGGCCTAGCGGCGGCCGGCTTCTTCAGCGGGGCCGACGTTGTGGGCCAACCACGCGTTCAGGGGTGCGGCGTCACGCCACACGCGAGCAATCGTGTCGGCGGCGGTCACGGTGTACATCCATTCCGAGGGCGGGAACTCACGAGCCACGGTCAGTGATTTGTGCCGTAGCAGCTCCACACGAGCGTGATCCGCGCTGTAGCCGCGGGGAGCAGTCTTCAAAGTAGAGCCGCCCACGTCAAGTCCCATTGCCCTCGCATCAGCGACCAGTTGTTCGAGCTCGCTACCGCTGTCATCGTCATCGATGGCGGCGTAGAACCGCTGCAGCTGGTCTCGGCTCATCATGTAGCAGCCCGAGGCGCTGAAGATCCCGGCAGCGCTGATCTGAACGTAGTAGACGCTGGTCTGCGCTTGGCCAGAGCCCTCGCCGATCACGGCACCACAGTGGACTTTGTAGGGCGACTTGTCCTTGCTGAACCGGACGTCGCGGTGTGGCCGAAAGACCTTGGAATTGTCCCCGAACTCCTCGCTGACGTGTGCGAGTAGACGCTCCATCGGCACCCGAATGTCTGTCTCGTACACGTCTCGATGTGCTGCGAAGAAGCTCTTGGTGTTGTCCTTTTCCAGCTCGGACCAGAAGGAGATGGCTCGCGGGCCGAACCCCTCGAAAGGTGCAATGTGCTCGTTCATAGCTGACTCCTGATCTGGGCGGACCTGCCGAATCTACCGCTGGTCGCAGGCCGGAGGTATCTCTAGTCAGCCTGTCCATTGCGTGGTTGAGTAGTCGGCATGAAGAAACTGATCAATGACCCTGAAGATGTTGTCGCCGAGGCCCTGCGGGGGATGGCGGTTGCCCACCCAGATCGGCTGCAGGTAGATCACGCTCAGCGAATCATCTACCGAGCCGGTGGTCCGCGCGAGGGCAAAGTCGGGTTGGTCTCCGGGGGTGGCTCCGGCCATGAGCCGCTGCACGGCGGCTTCGTCGGGTTGGGCATGCTTGATGCTGCCTGTGCCGGTGAGATGTTCACCTCGCCGGTTCCAGACCAGATG
>JBATUU010000408.1:0-3891 GCA_049671385.1 Ornithinimicrobium sp.
GCTTGGTCCTGCTACTCCTTGGTCGCGGTGGATGACTTGCGACGGGAGCGACGACTCTTACGCGATCCAGCCTGCTCGGTGTCGTCGTAGGTGCCCTTGCTCATGGCCTCCGCGGCTTCCAGGGCGATTTCGCGCCGCAATACCTCCCGCTCCAGCCTCAACTTCTCGATGTGCTCTGCACGCAATGACTTCACCACAGCGAAGCAGGCCAAGCTCATCACCACTGTGAACGGCGCTGCCACCAGGATTGCCATGGTTTGCAGTGCTTCGAGCCCACCCTGCGGGTTGCCTCCAGCCGTTCCAGCGATGATGAGTGCCGCAGCGATCGCGCCTTCGAGAATGGCCCAGAACACCCGGCTCCACATGGGGGGATTCGGGCTTCCACCGGTGGCAATCATGTCCACCACAAACGAGCCGGAGTCCGAGCTGGTCACGAAGAAGATCACGATCATGAGCAATGCGAGACCAGCGAGGAACGCACCTCCCGGAAGCAGTTCCAGCATCTGGAACAGCGCCGTGTCGGTGCTGACCCCGTTCTCGGGATCGATCAGCCCGCCTTCTCCCATCACTTCGGTGAACAGCGCTGTGCCGCCGAGCGCCACGAACCACAACATCGTCAACAGAGTCGGCACCAATAGCACGCCGCCGATGAACTCGCGGACGGTGCGGCCACGCGAGATGCGCGCGATGAAGATCCCGACGAACGGCGACCAGCTCATCCACCAGCCCCAGTAGTACGTTGTCCAGCCACCGAGCCACTCCTCGCCCTCCGAGCCTTGATACGGCAGCGTTTCGAAGGACATGCTCAGGAAGTTCTGCAGGTAGTAGCCGGTTGCGGCAACGCTTTCGCGGAGCAGGAACAGGGTGGGCCCGGCGACGATGACGAAGATCAGCAGCCCTCCAGCCAACCCGAGGTTGATGTTGGACAGCCATTTGATGCCTGTTCCGAGCCCTGAGGCCACGGACGCGGTGGCGAGCACCGTGATGCCGAGGATCAGGAAGACCTGCAGCCATGAGGAGTTCGTGCCCCAGCCGAGGAACTCGATACCTGCTCCAACCTGGCTGACGCCGAAGCCCAGGGAGGTTGCGACGCCGAACAGCGTCCCGACGATAGCAATCACGTCGATGACGTCTCCCAAGGTTCCCTTGACTCTGTCTCCGAAGATCGGCTCCAATGCCCACCGCACGGACACGGGCAGGCCGCGGCGATGCACGGCGTACGCCACCGCCAGACCGACAACGACGTAGATCGCCCATGCGTGCACACCCCAGTGCAAGAAAGTGCGGCCCATCGCTGCTGTGGCCAGCTCACCGGCGGAGCCTTCGGTCCCAGGGGGTGGGTTGTCGAAGTGGTTCAACGGCTCAGCCACACCCCAGAACATCAGCCCGATGCCCATACCTGCGCTGAAGAGCATGGCGAACCAGGACAAGATCCCGAACTCAGGGTCGTCGTCGTCCTTGCCCAGCTTGATCTCGCCGAATCGGGAGAACGCCAACCAGCCACAGAACACGACGAAGCCGAAGGTGATTAGGACGTAGTACCAGCCCACCGTACCCACCACCGTCTGGCTGGCCGTGGTGAGCCAGCTGGACATCTGCTCGGGGAGGGCGATCGCCAAGATCACGACCAACAGGACGATGCCGCCAGCCGGATAGAACACCCGAGGTGCCAGGGAGGGGCTGACCTTTTCGCCCTCGACGGGGGGCTTGTCTTCGATACCTGAGTTACTCATACTTCTCCTCGTTGTCGCTCCGATGTGACGGCCTGCCTGCGGCCGTACGAACGGGAGTTCCGGGCGGCCTGACCGTTGCCTACTGATACCAGTGTCACACGGTGCCATCAAAAGGCCATGGGGTTCGACCACAGCCGGGTGTGAGGCCTGTCAGTGCTGCGCACTACCGTTGAGATATGCGTCCCATCACCGACTTGCAGCGCACTGTGGCACCCATCAGAGTCGAGTCCGACTTCTCGCCCAGTGGAGACCAGCCTGGTGCCATCGCAGAGTTGGCCTCTCGCATCAACGACGGGCAGGGCGACGTCGTGCTGATGGGAGCGACCGGCACCGGCAAGTCCGCCACGACAGCCTGGCTGATCGAGCAGGTCCAGCGACCCACACTGGTGATGGCGCCGAACAAGACGCTGGCTGCTCAGTTGGCGAATGAGTTCCGCGAACTGCTGCCGCACAACGCGGTGGAGTACTTCGTGTCCTACTACGACTATTACCAGCCTGAGGCGTACGTGCCGCAGTCGGACACCTATATCGAGAAGGACTCCTCGGTCAATGACGAGGTGGAACGGCTGCGCCACTCAGCGACCAACTCGCTGTTGACCCGCCGCGATGTGGTGGTGGTTGCGTCGGTCTCGTGCATCTACGGTCTGGGTACCCCGCAGGAGTACGTCGACCGGATGGTCCGGCTCCGTGTGGGAGAGCAGATCAACCGGGATGAGTTGTTGTTGCGATTCGTGCAGATGCAATACCAGCGCAACGACATGGCCTTTACCCGCGGGACCTTCCGAGTACGTGGCGACACGGTGGAGATCATCCCGCAGTATGAAGAGCTGGCTGTGCGCGTGGAGTTCTTCGGCGACGAGATCGAGCGCCTGTACACCCTGCATCCGGTGACCGGTGAAGTCGTCCGCGAGGAGCAGGAGATGTATGTCTTCCCCGCTTCGCACTATGTTGCCGGGCCGGAGCGAATGGAGCGCGCGATCGGCACGATCGAGAGCGAGCTCGGCGAGCAGTTGGAGCAGTTCGAGCGCGAGGGAAAGTTGCTGGAAGCGCAGCGCCTGCGGATGCGCACGACATACGACATCGAAATGATGCGGCAGGTCGGCTCCTGTTCCGGGATCGAGAACTACTCGCGACACATCGATGGTCGGGACTCAGGCTCGGCGCCGAACTGCCTGATGGACTATTTCCCCGAGGATTTCATGCTCGTGATCGATGAGTCCCACGTGACCGTGCCGCAGATCGGCGCGATGTATGAGGGCGACATGTCGCGCAAGCGAACACTGGTCGAGCACGGTTTCAGGCTGCCGAGCGCGATGGACAACCGACCGCTGAAATGGGAGGAGTTCCTGGAGCGGATTGGTCAGACCGTCTATTTGTCGGCAACGCCGGGGGACTATGAGGTGGCCAAGTCCGGCACAGTGGTCGAGCAGATCATCCGCCCCACCGGGTTGGTGGACCCCGAGGTGGTGTTGAAGCCGACGAAAGGCCAGATCGATGACTTGCTGCACGAGATCGCGCTGCGCACCGAACGCAACGAGCGCGTGCTCGTCACCACGTTGACCAAGAAGATGGCCGAAGACCTGACCGACTATCTGCTCGACAAGGGGGTGCGAGTGCGATATCTGCACTCCGAGGTGGACACGCTGCGCCGGGTCGAGTTGCTCCGTGAGTTGCGGTTGGGCGAATACGACGTGTTGGTCGGCATCAATCTGCTCCGTGAGGGGCTGGATCTGCCGGAAGTCTCACTCGTCAGCATTCTGGATGCGGACAAGGAGGGCTTCTTGCGCTCGGCGCGTTCGCTGATCCAGACCATAGGCCGCGCGGCGCGTAACGTGTCGGGCCAGGTCCATATGTATGCCGACAAGATCACTCCATCGATGGAGCAGGCCATCGAGGAGACCAACCGGCGCCGGGAGAAGCAAGTCGCCTACAACACCGAGCACGGGATCGACCCGACACCACTGCGCAAGAAGATCGCCGACATCACCGACCTGTTGGAGCGCGAGGACGCCGACACCGAGGCTTTGATGGGTAGCGGTCGGACGCAGTCACGTGGTCGCCGCAGCGGTCCGGGTCAAGGCACGGTCGCTGCCGACGCTGCGGTCGCCGGTCGCTCCCGCGGCACCGACGATATTCCGGCCGCAGAGTTGGCCAATCT
>JBATUU010000409.1:0-8014 GCA_049671385.1 Ornithinimicrobium sp.
GCCCAGGTTGACACGGGCCGGGTGCGCAGCACCTCGCGGTCAAGGTCGCGGACGGCTTCGGCGCGCTGGCGATCGCTGTGCTGGTCGCCGTAGCGCACTCGATCAAAGTCTTCGCCGGCTGAGCGCAAGGCATCAGCATGAGCCGGGAAGGCAGGCATCAACTGCACAGCGACTTCGTGCGCGGTGCGTGAGGGCGTGTCGTCCAGCAGAGTCCGCTCGCCTGCCGAGACAGTCAACGCGCGGTAGGAGTCGAGCAAAACAGCGTCCCAGTCTCCGGCGGACGCGGACGCGTCGGCCCGCGCTCGATAGTCGCGTGCACTCAGCGTGTCATCCTCGAGCACTGAGCCGTGACTGGTGAAAGTCAAGGTGCGTTCGCGCAGTCGCCTGCGTGTGGCGAAGATAGCCGCGGCCACCGCGATGGCGACGACGAGCACGATCATCAACGTCGAGAGTGAGCTCGACCCGGGAAGTACGCGTAAAAGATCAGCCAACTGTTCTTGAAACCAGCGCATCAGGCGCTCGATGATGCTCTCGGGTTGGTTGTACTCCGGTTTTGCCAGCTCCTCGCTCAACAGCCGCCGGGCTTCCTGCTCGCTCGGGTCAGGCCCCTGCTGACTCACGACGACGAACGGGCAGCCGTGCGAGCCGACGCTGCCTGCTGCATCGTGATGTCGAGACCTTCACGTCGGATCCGCTGGTCAAGGTAGAGCAAGGCGGTGATCCCGGCAGTGAAAGGTGTCACTGCGACACCGACCAGGAACTGAGACAGGTGTTGACCGAAGACGACTACGGTGTTGACGGACTGCTCATCTTGGAAGATGGCGCTGCCGACAAAGATGACGAGGAGCTGGATCGGCCACGACAGAGCCGACCCAATCAGTCCGGCCAAAATCTGGGCGAGCAGGCTGATGCCCAGGATCCGCCAGAACTGCTTGCCGGACGTAAGACGCCAGGATCGGCGAATGGCCGCAACGGGCCCGCTGCGCTCCAACACCACAGGTGCGGACGCCAACAGCAGGCGCACTCCCAGCCAGAAGGCGACCAGGATGCTGACGACAAAAATGAACACGCCGAGCACGATGCCGGCGGTGTCGCCGAGCGCGATCAACAACACCAACACCACGGCGCCCACGGTAATCACCGCGCCAACGGCCAGAGACGTCAGGATCGTGACAGCGAGCAGCGCCCAAATGCGCCCCCGCACCGCGCGCCAGGTGGTGCCCAGCCCGACTTTGTCGCCCAGGGCCGCTTCGCTGGTGACGTAGAGAATCAGACCGCTCAGCAGCAGCGTGGCCAGCGTTGCGACGAGTGATGGGATGGCGAAGCCGATCACGGCGGCTGTGTCCTGGTCGAGGCCGGCAATCAGCTGAGCACCCAAGGAGAACAACAATGAAGGCACGAGGAAGGCAGCCAGCACAAGAACGGCCATACCCAGAGTTGCCTCGGGATTCCGCCGGATCGTGGAGATCGATCCACCGAAGATGTCGCCCAGGTTCAGCGGCCGCAGCGGGATGACACCGGGCCGATACATCCGGGCGACGTGCTCGGGTGCGACCTGCTGCCACGAGGCCCCAGAGCCCGGTGGCTGCTGCCCATACCCTGGCGGCGGCTGTTGGGGGTAGCCCTGCGGTTGCTGCCCATACCCTGGCGGCGGCTGTTGGGGGTAGCCCTGCGGTGCCGGTCCGTATCCAGGGGGAGGTTGCTGGCCATACCACTGGGGTGATTGTTGCTGCCCAGAACTCTCCGATGGCGAGGACCACGATGCGCTGGAGGGGGGCTGGTCGCTGCGTGTCTCGTCATCGCTCACTCGGTCGTTCTCCCCGGGGTGCTCACTGGTCGGTCAGGTGGGCCGCGCGCTGGCGAGCCTGACGCCCAGTCATCGGCGTCGCGCCCAAACGCTCTTGGGCCACGACGATACCTGGCTCTGCGCGCCTGAGATGATGACCTCTGCGCCAGAGGGTTTTCGGTGGCTTTCGACGCTGCCGCAGGTCCCTGATCAAGCGTTTGCCGAAGGTCAACCATGGGCGGTCCCGGATGCACCACGCTCCAGCCAATGCCTCGCGCCCATCGAGCGACTCGATCAGCTGAGCGGCGAAAATACCCTCGGCCACGACGATCTGCGCACCGTGGGTACGGATCGTGCGTTTGCCGGTGACCCGAGAACTGCCGATGTCATAGATCGGGGCCTCGACAGAGCCTTCAGAGCGTAGGCGATCCAGGGCATCCAGAGCGGCTGTGGCATCCCAGGAAGCGGGATCGTCCCAATCGGGCAACCCCAGTGAGGACACCGGCAGAGCAGCATCCAGGCCATCTCGATAGAAGTCGTCGAGCTCTAGGATGGGCCAGCTGAAGCGCGCATGTAGCCATCCGGCGAGGCGTGACTTGCCGGCGCCACTTGGCCCACACAGCAACAGGACGCCTGGTGGGATCGGTGAGGAAACGGCCTTTGGCACAGTGATGAAGTTTAGTGAAGTCGACCTGCAGGCTCGGCGACTAGAGTCGGTGTCTGTGGATGGGATGCGCGGAGCGAGCGCTTCAGGCGCCGATGATGACCCAGCGGGCGGCTTTCCAGGGAAGCGTCGGACCGGCAAAGCGGGCGATTCGGCGGTGCGTCAGGGCGCCGGCGAGGTGGTTCAGGTCTACCGGACATTGCCGGCCAGAATGCTCGGATGGTTCATGGTCGCGGTCATCGGCACGGTGGGTGTCGTCATTGTGCGGACCGAGTACCAGCTGGGCGGTGATGTCCTGGTGCCGTCGGCAAGCCTCTTGCTGGTGATCACCTTGGTCTGGATCTTCCTGCTGCGCCCGTCGGTTGAGTTGCGCTCTGAGTCGGTCACCAGTCGCAATATTCTGCGCGACACCGTGGTGCCCTTTGAACGGCTGGCTGAGGTGAGCTACCAATGGTCCTTGGAGCTGACGGACACCGCCGGTCGCACCTGGAGCTCGTGGGCAGTTCCCAAGCAACGTGAGTTCTCCATGCGACGCGCGTCCGACGATTTCGGTGAGACCACCAGGCACCCATCACGGCCGGGCACGACCGCTCAGGTGGTTGCCGGGGACGTGGAGCGCGAACGCAAACGGTGGCTGCTGGCCGGGGGGACTGCGGCAACCACCGAGGGGGCTCATGCTTTCTGGGCGCCGCAAGCGGTCATCCCGCTCCTGACATCCCTGGCGTTGCTGCTCCTCGCTCTCCTTGTGGGCTGATCGCTAGCCAGGGGTGGTGAGATCGCGCATCGTCGATACGACGGCGTCCAGGCGTGATCCGGCGAGGTCTCGGCCTTCACTGATCTGGGCACGATCGCTGACCGGCACAATCGCCTCGATATATACCTTGAGCTTGGGCTCTGTGCCGCTGGGACGCACGATGATTCGCGTGTCATCGTCGAGATAGAACCGGGCGCCTGGAGTGCCTGGAAGATCGTCGTCCGGGTCCTCCAGGTCCTCAACACTGCGAACGTTCACCCCGCCTATCGTCTCCGGTGGCGAGCTGATCAAGGCTTCGAGCATCGAGGGCACCGCAGACAGGTCGTCGAGCCGGACCGAGAAGGCTTCTGTGGCGTGCACGCCGTGGGCGAGTGCCAAGTCGTCGAGCACGTCATCAACGGTGCGGTCATGAGCGCGCAATCCGGCCAACAACTCGGCTATCAACAGCGCGGCGCTGACCCCGTCCTTGTCCGGCACCCGCTCCGGGTCGGTGCAGTAGCCCAGCGCCTCTTCATAGCCGAAGGCCAGACCCGGCACACGCCCAATCCACTTGAAGCCGGTCAGGGTCTCCTCAGCTGGCAACCCAGCCGTGCGCGCCATTGCGCCAAGGAGTCGCGAGGACACGATGGACCGAGCGAAGACCGTCCGTTCTCCGTCCGGGTCGATGCCACGCTGGATCAGGTGATGGCCGAGGAGTACCCCTACCTCGTCCCCGCGCAACATCCGCCAGCCGTCCTTTCCGGGCACCGCAACAGCACACCGATCAGCGTCCGGGTCGTTGGCTAATACGGCATCGGGGTGCACGGCCTCGGCCAAAGTCAACGCCGCATCCATCGCGCCGGCTTCCTCCGGGTTCGGAAAGGTGACCGTGCTGAACGTCGGATCCGGCTGCTCCTGTTCGGCGACCGGCGCCGGGGCACTGAATCCGGCACGCTCGAAGGCCCGCCGAATCACATCGGCACCGACACCATGCAAGGCTGTGTGCACCAGCGAGAGTTCGCGGCTGCTCGCCGGGTCCACGACCGCTGCGACCGAGTCGAGATAGGCCTCCAGCACATCCTCGCCCAAGGTCTGCCAGCCGCTCTGAGCGCGCGGCACCGACGCGGTGGAAGACACAGCATCGATGTGCGCGGCGATCTGAGCATCAGCGGGCGGCACGATCTGCGAGCCATCGCCGAGATAGACCTTGTATCCGTTGTCCGCGGCCGGGTTATGGCTCGCCGTGACCATCACGCCGGCGTCGGCACCGAGGTGCCCGATCGCGAAAGCCAAGACCGGGGTCGGCAACGGTGCAGGTAGCAGGTATGCCCTACCGCCAGCGGCCGTGACCACAGCGGCTGTGTCGGTGGCGAACGTCTCGGAGTTCCGGCGCGCGTCGAAGCCGATGACCACTACTGGCTGGGAAACACCCACCTCGTCGTGCAGATATGCGCTCACACCGGCTGCCGCCCGGATGACCACCGACCGATTCATCCGGTGGGGGCCAGCCCCCATCTCGCCGCGCAACCCAGCAGTGCCGAAGGCCAACATTGTCTGAAAGCGATCATCGAGGTCGTCGCGTGCGGCGTCAGCATCCGCAGCGTCGTCACTCTCGGCCCGCTCGATGAGCGCCAATAGTTCAGCCTGGGTAGCTTCATCCGGATCGTCGGCTGCCCACTCGCGGGCTCGCTCCAGGACGTCGCCAGTCATCAGATCTTGCGCACGATCTCGGCCAACAGTGCGCTACAGCGCTCAGCCGCCGCTTGGCCGGCTTCGATCACTTCCTCATGGGACAGCGGCACATCGCTGATCCCAGCGGCAGGGTTGGTCACCAACGAGATGCCGAGCACATCCATGCCCGCCTCGCGCGCCGCGATCGCCTCCAGCGTGGTCGACATGCCCACCAGGTCGGCACCCAGGGTCTTGGCCATCATCACCTCGGCCGGGGTCTCGTAATGCGGGCCGCGGAACTGCGCGTAGACGCCCTCGTCCAACTCCGGGTCGATCTCGCGGGCCAGTTCGCGCAACCGCGGTGTGTACACATCGGTCAGGTCGACGAAGTTGGCACCCTCCACCGGCGAGGTTGCCGTCAGATTGAGGTGATCACGGATCAGCACTGGCGTTCCCGGAGGCCACTGCTGCTGCAACCCCCCGCAACCGTTGGTCAGCACCATGGTGCGACATCCGGCGGCCGCTGCCGTGCGCACGCCGTGCACGACCGCGCGCACGCCCCGACCTTCATAGAAGTGGGTGCGAGTGCCGAAGACCAACGCTCGTTGATCGCTGGCCGCGATCAGAATCGATGAGATGGTGCCTTGATGTCCGGCAACTGCTGCGGCGGTGAACCCGGGAACGTCGGCGATGTCGATGCTCCCAGTGCGCTCGCCGATGAGGTCGGCCGCCCCGCCCCAGCCACTGCCCAGCACCAAAGCAACGTCATGGTGTTCCACGCCGGTCGCCTCTGCGATAGCCGAGGCCGCATGTTGGGCTACCAGGGTTGGGTCGGCGTCGGGATCGGACAGTTCCACGGATGGTGTTTCGCTCATGCGCATCACCTTAGCGACCGTCGACGACGAGAGTGGTTTGATAGGCCGATGAGCAATTCGCACCCGTCCGTCATCGTCATTGGCAGTGGACCCGGGGGATACGAAGCGGCCCTCACAGCAGCGCATGCGGGGGCCCAGGTGTACCTGGTGGAGAGTGCCGGGATCGGTGGTGCGGCGGTGCTGACCGACTGTGTGCCGAGCAAGGCGCTGATCGCGACGGCGGATTTCATGGACCGGTTTACCGCCGCTGCACGGATCGGAGTGCAGTTCGACGGCGCACCGCAAAACCAGGGCGTGACCGCTCACGTCGACGACATCAATGCCCGCGTGATGAACCTGGCGCAAGCCCAGAGCAAGGACATTCACGAGCGCCTCGAAGAGAACGGAGTCGAGATCGTCTGGGGCAAGGCGGTGGTGGCGGATCATCGCACCGTGCAGGTGGGGGAGCGGACACTGGAGGCGGACGTCATCTTGTTGGCCACCGGAGCGCGGCCGCGCATTCTGGACTCCGCCGTTCCTGATGGCGAACGCATCTTGACCTGGCAACAGATCTACGACTTGACCGAGTTACCGGAGCACCTTATCGTGATCGGTTCGGGAGTGACCGGAGCCGAGTTGGCTCACGCATACCTCGGGTTGGGTTGTCAGGTCACCTTGATCTCATCACGGGATCGGGTGTTGCCCGGTCAAGATGGCGATGCGGCGAATGTCATCGAGGAAGTATTCCGACGTCGAGGTATGCGCGTGCTCAACACCTCGCGTGCTGCGTCGGTCGAGCGGACCTCGGGTGATGACGGCGATGGCGTGATGGTGACCCTGACCGACGGGCGCACGGTCGAGGGCAGTCATGCGCTGCTGGCCGTCGGGTCGCTGCCAAACACTCAGGACATCGGGTTGGAAGAGGTCGGGGTCGAGCTGAGCGAGTCGGGCCACATCGAGGTGGATCGTGTCTCGCGCACCACCGTGCCGGGCATCTATGGCGCGGGGGACTGCACGGGCGTGCTGCCGTTGGCCTCGGTGGCGGCGATGCAGGGGCGGATTGCTATCGCGCACGCCCTCGGAGATGCGGTGGCTCCACTGTCGCTGCGCAAAGTGAGCTCGAACATCTTTACCGATCCGGAGATCGCTACCGTGGGTTGCTCTCAAGAGGACCTGGACGAGGGGCGTGTAGATGCGCGTGTGGTGATGCTTTCGCTGACGAAGAACCCGCGGGCCAAGATGCAGAATCTGAACGACGGCTTCGTCAAGATCTTCGCCCGCAAAGGCGGTGACACGATCGTTGGCGGTGTCGTGGTCTCACCCAGGGCGAGTGAGTTGATCTTCCCGATCGCCTTGGCGGTGGCCTCACAGTTGAGCGTGGATCAGTTCGCCTCCACGTTCACGGTCTATCCCTCGATGTCGGGCTCGATCGCCGAAGCAGCCCGACAGTTGCACTCGGTCGCCGACTAGCCACGTCGAGTCAGTCGGTCAGTTCGCAGATGATGGCGCCGTTGGCGACGGTCTTGCCGACTTCGGCAGCCAGTGAGTTGACGGTTCCGGCCTTGTGTGCCTTGATCGGCTGCTCCATCTTCATGGCTTCGATCACCACGACGGTGTCGCCCTCGGCGATCTGATCACCCTCGGCCACGACGACCTTCACCACAGTGCCTTGCATGGGGGCTGTGACCGAGTCGCCAGACGCGGCGGCGGCGCCACCACCTCGCTTGGTGCGCCTCGGCGCTTTGGACCGCGCACCTGCGCCACCGCCACCGCCACCGAGCGTGAGATCGCCGGGCAGCGATACAGGTATGCGCTTGCCATCCACTTCGAGCACCATGGTGGTGCGCTCGTCGGCTGGCTCGTCGCTGTCGGCGGTCGGCCCGGAGTATGCCTGGATCGTGTTGTCGAACTCGGTCTCGATCCAGCGGGTGTGCACGGTGAAGTCCGACCCATCGGTCGGCGCGAACGCGGGGTCGTTGACGACGACACGGTGAAAACTCAGTGCAGTCGGCATCCCCTCGACCACGAACTCGTTCAGTGCCCGCCGAGCCCGCTGCAGTGCCTGCTGCCGATCGGCGCCGGTCACGATCAACTTGGCCAACATCGAGTCAAATGCGCCCGAGATGATGTCGCCCTGCTCAACACCGGAGTCCACGCGCACGCCCGGCCCGCTGGGTGTCCGGTAGGTCATCACGGTGCCCGGCCCTGGCATGAAGTCGCGTCCTGGGTCCTCACCGTTGATCCGGAACTCAAAGCTGTGCCCGCGCGACGTCGGCAGCGAGGAGAAGGTCAGTTCTTCGCCAGCG
>JBATUU010000410.1:0-2649 GCA_049671385.1 Ornithinimicrobium sp.
TCTTCGACCAGGTTCTGCTGGGTGATCAGTCGCCGGAAGTTCTGCTTGTGCAGCCCCTGACCTGCCAACGACTCGACCACGCCTTGCAGTTGTCCCAGGGTGAAGGCATCGGGCATCAACTCGAAAACGACCGGGCGGTATTGGATCTTGGCGCGCAGTCGAGCGATCCCGGTAGCCAAGATGCGCCGGTGATCATGCTCCATCGGCAGGCCGGCAATCGGATCCGAGCCGCTACGTGGCGATTCCGGTATCAACCCGGCTTCGTACAGCAACTCGTAACGTTGCAGGGCCAACTCCGGGCGCCACGGGCGACCGTCCAAGCCACACGCAACGGCACAGCGCACCCAGCGCTGTGCAGCCACTGAGGGCTCGGCACCGTAAGCCCACTGGTGCAGTCGCGCCGCAATGTCACCGTGCAATCGATCGTCGGCACCTCGCTGGTCCTCCCACGGAAAGAAGTCGTAGAAGCCCTGCCACTGCGATGCCGCCGATGTCGCCCGGGTCAGCCCCAAGTAAGACACCGAGATCACCCGATCGCCACCAGCTCCGCGGTCTGGGTCGGCAAAGGTATACAACTGCTCGACATATCCCAGGTGGAGGTCGCTTTGCTGCTCGACCCAAGCCCGGGCGCCTGTTTGCAGTGACCTGTGATCGGTACGCAACGGCCCAGCCGGCAGACGGGACCCACCGGGTGCCGTCAAGACCATAGGACCGTTCGCGTCCAACGACACGATGACGGCTACCAACTCGGTGCTGACCCGCTCGGGTGAACTCCCGGCAGGCTGGCTCACGTCGTCGGCGGACATGGCCTCATCATGCCGTGCACGCCGTGCTGTATCCCAGTAGGCCCGACGATCCAGCCACGGCCGCCGCTGTGTGGCAGGATCGGGGCGCACCGACGATCTCCTCGCGCAAAGGCACCGATGACTGACACCCCCGCCCACGCCGCATCCGCTTCACACCTGAGCGAGCCCCCCGGAGAAAGAGTCCGACGGGTGCTGCTGAAGCTATCCGGTGAGGCCTTCGGCGGAGGCACGATCGGGGTCGACCCCGACGTGGTGCGCGGGATTGCCCGGCAGATTGCTGCGGCGGCGCGAGAGGGTGTGCAAGTCGCGGTCGTGATCGGCGGGGGTAACTTCTTCCGGGGCGCCCAGTTGCAACAACGAGGTATGGAGCGTGCCCGCGCCGATTACATGGGCATGCTGGGCACCGTGATGAACTGCTTGGCGCTGCAGGACTTCTTGGAGAAAGAAGGCGTTGCCACTCGAGTTCAGACGGCCATCACGATGGGCCAGGTCGCTGAGCCTTACATTCCCCGGCGGGCCATTCGGCATCTCGAGAAGGGTCGTGTGGTCATCTTCGGCGCAGGTGCGGGCATGCCCTACTTCTCCACCGACACCGTCTCGGCCCAACGGGCCCTCGAGATCAAATGCGACGCGGTTTTGATGAGCAAACATGGTGTCGACGGGGTGTACACCTCAGACCCGCGCACCGACCCGACCGCGATCAAATTGGACAGCCTGACCTTCGAGGAAGCCATCACCCAGAACCTACGCGTCGTGGACGCCGCGGCTTTTAGCCTCTGCATGGACAACGCGTTGCCGATGTTGGTGTTCGGTATGGACGACACCGAGGATGCCTCCGAAGACACCGACCCCGGTGGGTCGCAGCATCACGGCAGCATCTACCACGCAATCCTCGGTGAAAAGATCGGCACCCTCGTGACCGAGAGTTGAGTCTCACCGCTCATACGTGAAACATCAGTCATACCGACCGCGTTGACCGCGAGGCACTCCCGTCCTGACCTCGCGCTGGCGCATACTTGACCCTGACCACACTTTCAAGGAGAGCGCATGTCTGAGACGACTGAGATGGCCATGCTGGAGGCCGAGGAAAAGATGGACAAGGCTCTGGAGGTCGCCCGCGAAGACATGTCCTCGATCCGCACCGGCCGGGCCCACCCCGGTATGTTCAGCAAAGTGCTGGTCGACTACTACGGCTCACCGACGCCGATGCAGCAACTCGCGTCGTTTCAAGTGCCGGATGCTCGCACGATTTTGATCGCGCCCTATGACAAGTCCTCGTTGCCAGCTGTCGAGAAGGCGCTGCGCGACTCCGACAACAGCGTGAACCCCAGCAATGACGGCAATCAGATCCGCATCATCATGCCGCAGTTGACGCAAGAGCGCAGGCGTGACTACATCAAAGTCGCCCGCACCAAGGGCGAGGACGCCAAGATCTCGGTGCGCAATATCCGCCGGCACACCAAAGACGTCATCGAAGCCGCGGTCAAAGACGGTGACATCGGTGAAGACGAGGGAAACCGCACGGAGAAAGAGCTTGAGGTGCTGACGAAGAAGCATGCCGATGCCATCGATGAGGTGCTGAAGCACAAGGAGGCAGAACTCCTCGAAGTCTGAGGCCGCCATGGAGACCGACGGCGAGACACCGACCTCACGCCGCGCGTACCGCAGCTCGCGAGCGCGCGGAGCGGGCGAGGACAAACCTGCCCGCACGCCGATCGCCGGCCGGGACCTGCAGGCGGCCATCGCTGTTGGTGTCGGGCTCGGGGCGCTGATCTTGGTCTCACTGCTGGTATGGAAGCCGCTGTTCATCGTCGTGGTGAGCGTCGGGATCACCCTCGGGGTC
>JBATUU010000411.1:0-5251 GCA_049671385.1 Ornithinimicrobium sp.
GCCCAAGGTCACCGTCGCGCAACAGTTGCGCGCTGAGGTCAGCGAAGTCGCCCACGAGTCGTTCGAGGCTGGGCTGGTCGTCAAGGCCACGGGAGGAGAAGAAGCCGAAGGCGCAAGGTTCGGCACGGTGACGCGTACCTTGCGCGACTCGCTGATCGAGGTCGGGCGCACCCGCGGGCTGTTCGAGCCGGTCATTGAGGCTATCCCCACCCTGGGCACTCTGGCGGTCCTCGGCGTCGGGACGGCCCGGGTGGCCTCGGGGGACCTGAATGCCGGGGACGTGGTGCAAGTCGCATACCTGTTTTCGCTGCTGGCTTTCCCGGTCCGAGCTCTGGGTTGGGTGCTGGCCGAGATCCCTCGTTCGGTCGTCGGGTATCGGCGGGTGAACTCAGTGCTCACTGCGGGTGGCTCGATGGCCTACGGGCCCAGCGAGATCCCAGGCAGCGGCGCCGCCGACGCCAGCACCCAGGGCATCGACTATGCCTACCGGGTCAGCACGAGCACTGGGGACAGCGAATGGGGTGGCACGCCGAGCGACGGAGGAGACACGCTCGAGGTGGTTCCCGTCATCCGTGACGTTTCGCTCGAGGTCCCGGCCGGTTCAACTGTGGCGCTTGTGGGTCCCACGGGGTCGGGGAAGTCCACGCTGACCAATCTGGTTTTGCGCCTGGTGGACCCCGATAGCGGCGTGGTGAAGGTGGAGGGCATCGACCTGAAGGACGTGCGCGCAGGGGGCATCAGCGACATCGCTGCATTGGTGGCTCAACAAACGTTCATGTTCGATGACACGGTGGTCGGCAACGTCACGTTGGGCGGGGACTACACCAGCGAAGAGGTCTCCGTGGCCTTGCGCATCGCTCGTGCGGACGCCTTCGTCAACGACCTGCCACAGCAACAAGCCACCCGGGTCGGCGAACGAGGCGGCACCTTGTCCGGCGGTCAACGCCAACGGATCGCCTTGGCGCGAGCGATTGTGCGCCGACCACGACTGCTCGTCCTCGACGACGCAACGAGTGCGCTTGACCCGGGCGTCGAGCAGGACATCCTGCGACGACTGCGCGAGACGCGCGAGGGGATGACGGTGCTGGTGGTGGCTTACCGAATGGCGACCATCCTGTTGGCCGACCACATCGTCTTTCTACAGCAGGGCAGGATCGCTGATCAGGGATCTCACGAAGAGCTGCTGGGGCGCTGCGTCGGTTATCAGGACGTCGTCAACGCCTACTCGCGGCAGGCCGCCGAGCGAGCCGCCCTTCGTGCTGAGGGGGGAGAGGCATGAGTGCGTCCAGCGACGACATCTTCGACTCGAGCAGCATCGGTGCTAGTTCCGAACTGTCGACCATTGCGACGCTCCGGCGCGGCCTGCAGATCTCTCCTGAGTTGCGTCAGGGGTTGTTGTTGACCGTTGGCCTCGCCTTGATCGCCACCGGCGGTCGGGTCTTGATCCCATTCGTGGTCCAACAGACAACCGACAACGGCATCATGGCCGCCGGCGGGCCCGATGTCGGCTTCGTCCTGGTCGCTATCGCGATCGCGGCTGCCGCCGTGGCCCTGACGAGTCTGGCTCAGTACTTCGTCAATGTCCGCTTGTTCACAGCCGCCGAACGAGGACTCGCGACCTTGCGGCTCAAAGCATTTCGTCACATCCACGACTTGTCGATCCTGACGCAGAGCACTGAGCGACGCGGGGCGTTGGTCTCACGGGTGACCAGTGATGTGGACACGATCTCGATGTTCGTGCAGTTCGGCGGCCTCATGTTGCTCATCTCCGTGGCGCAGATCCTGCTCGCTTCGGTGCTGATGCTGGTGTACAGCCCGCTGTTGGCTGTCGTGGTGTACCTGTGCTTCCTACCCCTGGTGCTGCTGATCCGGCGCTTCCAACCGATGCTGGGCCGTGCCTATGGCGCGGTGCGAACGCGGGTGGGCGACATGCTGGGGGCGATCTCCGAGGCGGTCGTCGGGGCAGTCGCGATCCGCGCCTACGGAGTTGCGGACCGCACCCAGGGGCGCATCGATACCGCTATCGAGGACCACCGCCGATCAGCCATCCGAGCGCAGACCCGGTCGGTGTTGGCATTCGTCTCGGGTCAGACTTTTGCGGGCCTGACGCTGGCCGTCGTCTTGGTCGTCGGCACAGTGCTCGCAGCCAATGGACAGATCACGCTGGGGGAGTTGTTGGCCTTCCTCTTTCTGGTCAACCTCTTCACCCAGCCGGTACTGATGGCTACCGAGATCCTGAACGAACTCCAGAACGCCGTCGCCGGGTGGCGACGGGTGATCGGGATCATCGACACGCCTGCCGATGTCGCTGATCCGGGCGAAGCGGGGATATCGCAGCGGCGCGGGCCGATCAGGATCGAATTCGACAATGTGGGATACGCCTATCCCGGCGGTGAGCCGGTGCTGCGCGGAGTGAATATGCAGATCGAGCCGCACACCAATGTGGCGATCGTGGGTGAGACTGGCTCCGGTAAGACCACCATCGCCAAACTCCTCACCCGACTCATGGATCCCAGCACGGGCACGGTCAGCGTGGACGGTGATCCCCTGCCCCAGATCGCGTTCGAGTCACTTCGCGCCCGCGTGGTGATGGTGCCGCAAGAGGGCTTCTTGTTCGACACCACGCTCGGAGCCAACGTGCTCTTCGGTCGCCCGGACGCCGACCTGGATCAGGTCCGCTTGGCCATCACCGAGCTGGGCCTGGACAGTTGGGTCGACACGTTGCCGCACGGGCTCGACACCGCAGTGGGACAGCGTGGAGAGTCGTTGTCGGCTGGGGAGCGGCAGTTGGTGGCCATCGCTCGCGCCTACCTGGCCGACCCTGACCTGCTAGTGCTGGATGAGGCAACGAGTGCGGTGGACCCGGCCACCGAGGTACGGATCCAGCGCGCACTCGAGGGGTTGACGCGCGGTCGTAGTTCGGTCGCGATCGCGCATCGCCTGTCCACTGCCGAGGCCGCCGATCTGGTGGTTGTGGTGGACGATGGGGCTGTGGTCCAGATGGGGACGCATGAGGACTTGTTGCGCGAAGGTGGCGCATACGGCGAAATGTATGACGCCTGGATCAGCCAGCAGGATGACGCGAGCCCCGGGTCGGTGCATGAACACACGGGTCATGCGACGCATTAGTGTGCTGGCGCTGCTCGGCGGCCTCCTGTTGGCTGCGCTGAGCGCAGGCAGAACGTGGTTGGTGGCCGCGAGCACTGACCCGGTCCTAGGGGAGCGAAGCATCGATGCCTCAGGTCGTGACCTGAGCACAGCGATCAACGGGGCCCTGGTGCTGGCGGGGGCTGCCGGCGTGGTCTTGGTGCTGAGCAGGGGCTGGCCGCGGCGCGTCGCTGCCCTGGTGATGTGCGTCGACGCTTTGTGGGCGTCGTGGTTGTCCGTCTCGGTCGTAGCAAGCCCAGACAGTGCTGCGGCAAACGTCTCGCGGTCTACCGTGGCCCCGGCGGGCGGACTGGGCTCGCCTGCCGCGGTAGTCACTGAGGTGGATGTGAGTCTGTGGCCATGGGCTTTCACAGCGGGGGCTGCCCTGGTCCTCGTGGGTGGCGCAGGTGTGTTGTGGACCGATCTCATCGCCGCTCGCGGGCCGACCCTCGCACCTATGAAGCCGCCGGATTCGGCCGGTCACGAAGTGACACCGGACCTGCCGGAAACGGAGCGCCGGCGGCGCGAAAACGCCAGGGCCTGGGACGATCTCAGCGACGGAAAAGACCTGACCCCATAGGATTATGGTCAGCAACCGGTCGCCCGGCCCGACAGGGCCGAGCATCCGGCCACAACGACGGCCCGCATCGCAGCCGCTGACGTAAGGAGAGCACGATGGAGGACGAGTTCGGACACGGACACAGTGTGGCCGCATGGACCGGGGTGGGCACCCTGATCGTCGCCAGCGCCTTCATCTCGGTGGGCATCGGCTTCGGCTGGATGTGGGCAACCTGGGTGGGCATTGTTCTCGTGATCGTTGGGATCGGCGCGTGGGTAGCGCTGAACTCAGCCGGGTACGGCCAAAATCTGCACATCTCCAAGACTCAGGAGGAGTAAGCCCGCACGTGCGAGCCGCGGCTGCCGGACCGGCGCCCGCGGGCCGGGGCAGATTCACACCCGAGCACAGTTAGGCTTGGCCAGTGGCCAACGTACTCACTCAGATCATCGACGGGGTGATAGTTGATCTGCGGCAACGGCAGCAAACCGTCAGCCCTTCCGAGATCGAGATCGCTGCCGCACGAGCTGTCGACCCGCTAGATGTCGCTGCCGTCCTGAACTCACGCGAGCAGTTGCACGTGATCGCTGAAGTCAAGCGGGCCAGCCCGTCCAAAGGCGCGCTCAGTGACATCGTCGACCCGGCAGGTTTGGCTCGCTCCTATGAGGTTGGCGGCGCCAGCGTGATCAGCGTCTTGACCGAGGGGCGCCGCTTCGGTGGCAGCCTGGAGGACCTCGCAGCCGTTCGCGCGGCCGTGGGCATCCCGCTGCTACGCAAAGACTTCATCGTCGAGCCATATCAGGTCTTCGAGGCACGGGCCTGGGGCGCGGACCTGGTGCTGCTGATCGTGGCTGCTCTCAGCGACAATGACCTCGCCGAGTTGTTGACGCTTACTCGCTCACTCGGTATGCAGGCGTTGGTCGAAGTCCACGACGAGGATGAGGCGCGACGCGCTGGTGACCTGGGTGCCTGGCTGGTAGGTGTCAACACCCGAGACTTGAGAACCTTGGAAGTCCGCCGTGACACGTTTGGCCGCGTTGCTCCATACTTGCCACCATCGGCAACATTGGTCGCAGAATCAGGGATACGTAACAGCGACGATGTTGTCACCTACACCCGTCATGGTGCCCACGCGGTGCTTGTCGGTGAAGCGCTGGTCCGCGAAGACGATCCCGGCGCTGTGATCACCACATTCATCGAAGCGGGGAAAGCACACCCATCGCTGCAGCAGACAGGAACGCTATGAAGACCGCCTCCGGTGTCGCGCAGGCACAACCGGCCCCTTCCGCCGCGGCGGACGCAGTTCCCGATCACCCCGGACGGTTCGGTGACTACGGCGGGCGCTACGTGCCCGAGGCACTGGTCGCAGCTTTGGATGAGCTGGATGCAGCCCGGCAAGCGGCGAATAGCGACCCGGAGTTCGGCGCAGAGCTCGCGCAGCTGCAGCGCACGTACACCGGTCGCCCGAACCCACTGACTGAAGTACCCCGCTTTGCCGCCGATGCCGGCGGCACGAGGATTTTCCTGAAGCGGGAGGACCTGAACCAC
>JBATUU010000412.1:0-7193 GCA_049671385.1 Ornithinimicrobium sp.
GCGGCGCACCACGTCGACCTGAGTCGGCAGGGTCAACGGACCGATGTCGGCCCCCGGCGCGATCCCCGCCTCGACCCCAGCGACCTGCGCTTGGAACGCCGCAAGGAACTCGTCGTACACCGCTTCGTGGACGTAGATGCGCTCGGTGCCGATGCACGCCTGGCCAGCATTCATCAGTGAGCCCCATGCGGCGCCTTCGGCCGCGGCAGCGACGTCAGCATCTGCATCGACGATCAAGGCATCTTTGCCGCCACATTCGGCAACCATCGGGGTGAGCGTCTCGGCGCACACAGCCATTACCTTCTTGGCCGTCGCGGTCGATCCGGTGAACGCCACCTTGTCGACACCCGAACGCGCCAGGGCTGCGCCGGTCTCGCCCCGACCGGTCACCAGCAGCAACACGTCATCCTGGCCGGTGGCCTCAGCGAACACCTCGACCAGCGCAGCGCCGACACCGGGGGTGAGCTCACTGGGCTTGAAGACGACAGTGTTGCCGGCGGCGAGCGCGGAGACAATGGCCCCCAGCGGCGTGAAGACCGGGAAGTTCCACGGGCCGATGACGCCCACGACACCAAACGGCCGGTATTCGATGCTTCCGGCTAGGTAGGGCGCCATCAAGGTGGGCGCGACCCGGCGCCGGCGCAGCACTTTGCCTGCGTGCTTGCCCACCCAGGCCACGTGACTCAGCGCCAGCACGATCTCCAACATGGCGTCAGCGCGGGGCTTGCCGGTTTCGGCGTGTATCCGGTCTGCCAACTCGCCACTACGGTGAGCCAGCGCCGCCCGAAATGCATCGAGACAGTGGCGGCGTTCGCGAAAACTGAGCGCAGCCCACGGCCCGGCAGCCGCCCTGGCCCGACTGACCATGTCCTGCACCTGTTGATCGTCGTGAATCGGCCAGTTGCCGACATGATTGCCGCTGCCGGGTTGGGTGACGTCGAATGTGGTCTCGGTGGGGGTGCTCATCAGGTCAGGCTAACCACACGCCTGTGGCCGATACTGGGCGGATGACTGACGATGCCGTGCTCACTGCCCTGACCGACATCCAGCACACCGTGGTGCCATGTGACCCGCAGTTGGCAGATACAGCTGCGTTTTGTGAGGCCTACGGCTACGCGCTGGAGGACTCCGCGAATGCGATCTTGGTGGTCGGCAAGTCGGCGGAGCGCCCGGTGGTGTGCTGCATGGTGCTGGCCTCCACCCGGCTCGATGTGAACGGTGCCGTGCGCAAACGGCTGGGCACCCGGCGCGCTTCCTTCGCCGGCGCTGAAGAGACGGTCGATCGGTCCGGGGGTATGCAGATCGGTGGGGTCACACCGTTCGGTTTGCCCCCCGAGGTGCCGGTGTGGATCGACGCGGCCGTGATGTCTCGCGAGCACGTCATCGTTGGCGGGGGGTCCAGGGATCGCAAGATCGTGTGTCCGCCGAGTTCGCTGGCGGCGTTGCCCAGGGCCGAGGTCGTTGACGGGTTGGCCGCTGCGCTACACGAGCCGGCGCAGGATGCTGTCAGCGAAGCGGCCGGCTGAGCCCTCGGCATACTCGAAGAACATCGACGGCTCGGTCAGTTCCACTTCCAAAACGACGGGCCCGGTGGGTGAGGGCAAGGCGTCGACCCGGGCATACAGCGGCGGCTCAACGGAGCCGATCGCAGCCATCGTGGCTCGACCCAAGGCCATCTCCGCTTCACTCGGCGTGCGCGCGGTGATGACTTCGGGTGCAAACAAACCCTCGACCAGGCCGGAGCCCAGGGTCAAGATCGCGTCCTTGCAGATGGCGTGGGAGAACTCGCCGTCGTAGAAGAGCATCGCGGTCTCCCCGGCACTATCGACTTCAGCCAGGTATGGCTGGATCAGGGCGCTCCGGCCACTCGCGAGGATGTCGCGGATGAGGGCGCGAGATCGATCGGCTTCGCCGGCTCCCAGGCGCAGGGTGTCTCGCGCGCCCGCTGAGACAGACGGCTTGACCACGTGCTCTGCGTCGAGCCACTCGTGCTCGACTGGGTCATGTGCGCTGATGAATCGCGATGCGACGATCGGCAGCCCGGAGCGCTCCAGGTCGTGCAGATACCGCTTGTCGGTATTCCAGGCGAGCAGCTCGGCTGAGTTCAGCAGGCGCGTCGTCGTCTCAACGCGCTCCGCCCACTCCAGGAACCTCGAACGGTGCAAGGGGTAATCCCACGTGGATCGCACCACGACAAGGTCGTACGCGGCCCAGTCGACGTCAGCGTCATTCCACACAGCAGGGGTCACCACGGCGCCGCGGGCACGGAGGGCCTGGGCGAGCAGCTTGCCTTCATCGTCGAGCTCGGCCACCTCGGCGGCTGTGGCGATAGCGATGGACGGACTCGTGGTCATATCCACTCCTTGTGGTGAAGGTGTTGTCACGTTCCGCGAACTGCTGGTGTCGTCCTACCGGCCAGAGGTCTATGCAGGGGCGCGTGAGCGCGGAGCGCCCCCAGTGGGTAGGGTCGTCCGATGCGGCCTGCACTGGGGCCGACTTGCGACAGGATGGCCGACCTTCCATGATCGAGTTCAAATCTGTGAGCAAAAAATTCCCAGACGGCACGGTCGCCGTCGAGGACTTCAGCCTCGTCCTTCCCTCTCACAAGACCACGGTATTCGTCGGATCCTCGGGCTGTGGCAAGACCACCTTGCTGCGCATGATCAACCGAATGGTTGAGCCCACCTCGGGCGAGATCCTCATCGACGACGAAGATATCGCCAGCAAGGATCGGGTGAAGCTCCGACGCAGCATCGGTTATGTGCTGCAGGCTGCTGGCTTGTTGCCGCATCGCAGCGTGATCGACAACGTGGCAACGGTGCCGATCCTCACTGGCGTTTCGAAAGCCACCGCCCGAGAGGACGGTCTGGACCTGCTCGACAAGGTAGGTCTGGACCGGTCGCTGGCCAACCGCTACCCCAGCCAACTCTCCGGAGGTCAGCAGCAACGAGTGGGTGTGGCCCGAGCACTCGCCAGCGACCCGAACATCCTGCTGATGGACGAGCCATTCGGTGCGGTGGATCCAATTGTCCGGGCAGACCTGCAGACCGAACTCAACCGGTTGCAGAGCGATCTCGACAAGACGGTCGTCTTCGTCACGCACGACATCGACGAGGCCTTCAAACTTGGTGACCAGGTCGTGATTCTTGCCAAAGGCGGGGCAATCGCGCAGGTAGGGAGCCCGACCGAGATCCTGGCCGACCCGGCTGACGATTTCGTTGCCTCCTTCATCGGGGCGGATCAAGGAAAACGAGAGTTGTTCCTGAAGGAGCAAAACGACGGTGGACCCGCCGTGGTGGTCGACTCCGACGGTCGGCCCATTGGCATGTTGGATGATCGGCGCAGCGCCTGATGGACTGGACGCTCAACAACCTCGACCTGATCTGGGAGTTGACCCTCAACCATGTGCGGTTGTCGATCATCCCCATCGTGGTGAGCTTCTTGCTGGCCATACCGCTGGGTTGGATAGCTATCCGTAGCCAAACGCTGCGCACCATCGTGATCACCGGAACGAGCCTGCTCTACACCATCCCCTCGCTTCCGCTGTTCGTGATTCTCCCGGCGATCATCGCCACCCAAGTGGTCAGCGACGTCAACCTGATCGTGGCGCTGAGCATCTACGGTGTGGCCATCATGGCGCGATCCGCGGCGGACGCCTTCGCCTCGGTCGATGAGAAAACCCTCGATGCGTCCACGGCCATGGGCTTTTCCTCGTTGTCGCGCTTCTTCCGCGTTCAACTTCCACTCGCGGGGCCGGTGTTGCTGGCCGGAATCCGGGTGGTATCGGTCAGCACCATCGCCCTGGTCTCGGTCGGCGTCATCATCGGATCGCGCAATCTGGGCTACCTCTTCGCGAACGGTAAACAGCGGGGCATCCTTGAGGAAGTGTCGGTGGGCATCATCATCAGCCTGCTGATCGCGTTGATCTTCGACTTGATCCTGGTCCTCCTCGGCAGAGTACTGATGCCCTGGCAGCAGAAGGTCACCGCATGAACCTCTTCCTGGATGCCGTGCAGTGGCTGTTCGACCCCGCCCAATGGACGCCGGGTGCTCGCAGCCCCCTGCCCATCCAAGACCGGCTCATCGAGCACCTGATCTACACGTTGATCGCGGTGCTCATCGCGGCGGCGATCGCGTTACCGCTGGGTTTTTTCATCGGACACACTGGCCGCGGCCGACAGTTCGTGATTGCGTTCACCGGCTCCATGCGCGCCCTGCCGACGCTGGGCGTGCTGTTCTTCCTGCTCATGGTTTTCGGGGAGTTCATGTCCTATGACACGGCACCCATCGTGGGTGCCACGATCGCGTTCATCATTTTGGCCATCCCCTCCATGCTCGCCGGCGCCTACGCCGGGCTGGAGTCCGTGGACCGCACCACCATCGACGCCGCGCGGGCCAGTGGAATGACGGAGTGGCAGATCCTCACCCAAGTCGAAATTCCGTTGGCGCTTCCCCTGATCATCGGCGGACTGCGAGCGGGAACGTTGCAGGTCATCGCGACGGTGACCATCGCCTCCTACGCCGGCTTGGGTGGGTTGGGCAGGATCATCACCTCGGGTATCGGGCTCAACGACTACAATCGAATACTCGGCGGCGCCTTGCTGGTTACCGCTCTGGCCTTGCTCGTCGATGCTTTGTTCGCCCTGGTGCAAAGCCGGACCGCTACCAGGGGCGTCACGAAGACAAAAAGCAAAAGCACCAAGCGCTCTGGCATCCGTCGGGCGCTGCGACTACCCGCGCATTGAAATGCGTCATACGAAGGGACCTCGCCCCATGACCACCACCCGACTGACCCGCCGCAGTGCCGTTGCGCTCGCTTCCGGGCTAGCCATCACACTGACCGCCTGCTCCTCCGATGATCCCACGGCAGCTCCCGAAGGGGATTCCTCAGAGGGCGAGTCATCAACCATCATCGTCGGTTCCTTTGCCTTTCCGGAGAGTGAAATTCTCGGTGAGATCTACGCCCAGGCTCTTGAGGCTGGCGGCATGGAGGTGGAGACGCAGTTCAACATCGGCCCGCGCCAGCAGACCATTCCTGCCTTGCAGGACGGGTCGATCAATCTGATCCCCGAGTACAACGGGAACCTGTTGGCCTTCTACGACACCGAATACAGCGAGCGCACCACCGAAGAAGTCGACGGCGCCCTGGGCGATGCTGTGAGCGCTGACGACCTGCAGGTCCTGGAGTCGGCCGAGGCCGAGGACAAAGACGCCTACGTGGTGACGAAAGCGACGGCCGATGAGAACGACCTCACGGAGATCGGTGACCTTTCCGCTCTGGAGCCCTTCACTCTCGGGGCCAGCCCGCAGTTCGCGGAGCTGGGCTACGGCATCCCCGGATTGGCCGATGTCTACGGCGTGACTGACGTTGAGTTCCGTCCTATCGAGGACTTCGGCGGTCCCGACACCGTGAAGGCGCTCGTTGACGACACGGTGCAGGTGGCCGACATCTTCACCACCTCCCCCGCGCTTGTCGCGGAGGACCTCGTCGTGCTGGAAGACCCGGAGAACATGATCTCCGCCCAGAACATCGTTCCGTTGCTTGCTCAGTCGGTCTACAGCGAAGAGCTCGAAGAGACTCTCAACGCGGTCTCGGCCGAGATGACGACGGACGACTTGATCGCCCTGCGCGAGCGGGTCGAGGGCGAGGAGAAGGCCTCGGCCGGTCAAGCAGCCACCGACTGGTTGGAAGAAAAGGGCCTGAACTAGCAGACCGCCAGCGGCCCCAGGGTGCACATGCACCCTGGGGCCGTTTGCGTTTGGCGTGTCGGCGGCTCGAGAGTGCACGGGCACCCTGGAGCCGTTTGCATTCAGCGTGTCGGCGTTTCGGCGGCCCAAGAAGGACCGGTCCCGAAGACCGAAGGGAAGGCGTCGCGGTAGCTACGCCAGGTTGCCGCAGGTGTGGTCACACTTTCGGCGGCCAGCACTCCGCGCACGATGGCTCTGGTCATCACATTGGCCGACGCCGTCAGGATCGCGTGGAGCACCTCGGGGCCAGGCGGGTCGCGGCGAGCAGTGGACAGCCCAAAGACCGTGTCGCCATCAAACATGGTGTGAATCGGATTGATAGCCCGCGCCAACCCGTCCTGTCCGCTCCCAGCCACCCGCATACATTGCGCCTTGGTCAACGTCGCGTCGGTGGCCACCACGCCGATCGTTGTGGCGAGCGTCTTCCCACCCCGCGCCGCACGGGGTGAACGAGCGGCCTCCTGCTGTGCCTCTGCCAGCTCCTCGGATGATGGAACACGCAGCGGGTATGCCGCCTCGCCCGTTCCACCCGTATCTGACCCTGCGATGTCGGCCGGCTCCAGGAGCGCTTCGCCGTAGAACGTCCCCCGCGCCGGATCAACCGTCGACCCAACGGAATTGACCACTACCAAGGCGGCCACGGTAGTGCCATTGGGCAGCACCTCACTGGCCGACCCAACGCCCCCTTTCAAGCCACCGGCCTTGGCGCCCGTGCCGGCTCCGGCGTTCCCCAGTGCCGGCCCCTCACGGGACGCAGCCTGCGCGGCCAAGCGACCGAATGACGCGTCCGGGAAATTGTCGAACTCGCCGCCCCGTCCGAGGTCGAAGATCACGGCGGCAGGCACGATCGGCACCACCTGATCAGCTGAGCCCATCCGAAACCCGATGCCGTCGGCATACAGCGCACGCATCACACCGTCGGCCGCGGCGAGTCCGAAGGCGCTCCCACCGCAGAGGCAGATTGCGTTGACGCGCTCGATCAGGTTGTGCGGCGCGAGCAGATCGGTCTCACGGGTGCCCGGCCCGCCACCGCGCACATCGATACCCCCGACCGCACCGCCGCCGTCAGCCAGCACTGCAGTGGTGCCGGTCAGCCAACCCTCACCGATCCGCTCGTAGTGACCCACCCGCAGGCCCGCGACGTCCACGAGCGAATTGGTCTGACCGGGGTTCACCATCTGCGAAGCGTCTCACGACTCGATGGGTCCCACTGTGGAGGCAGGAATCTCAAGAATCGTCCGAGGAGGGAGGATGGGGATGGCCTCCATCAAGGCCTGTGTGTATTCGTGGGCTGGGTTGGTGAATACCTGCTCGGCCGAGGCGATCTCAACGAACTCGCCAGCTCGCATGACGGCTACCCGATCGCAGACGTGTCGCACCACTGACAGGTCGTGACTGACGAACACCAAGGTCAGGTCGTAGCCGGCGACGACGTCATCGAGCAA
>JBATUU010000413.1:0-3322 GCA_049671385.1 Ornithinimicrobium sp.
GAGCCGGGCTCGGACCTCCGGCGGAGGCGGTGGGGACGGAGCGCGCCTCCGTCCCTGGCGTGCTGATTCAGGGTTGCGCGTGACGATGACTGATCTCCCGCCCTGAGGGTCGGCGGAGCAGGTCAGCCGCCACTACGGGCGCTTCAACCTCAGCGGGTGCGGAGCCTCTCGACGAAGAGCCCGACCACGGTCTCGATGATGGTGCGGTCCAGGCGCGTGAGCCCGGTCGGCTCGAGGGCGCCCTCGAAGGGCGACGTAGCGAGGCCGTGCACAACGGGCCCAGGCGGCGCGAACGACGTCGACAGCGGCCGCACCTGCCCTCAGTTGGCCGGCCTGGGCGGCCTGCTCGACGCAGTCTGTGAGGACGGTGAACGTAGCACGACCGACAGGGTCGTGGGAGCGTCGACGGAACATGAGGCTGAAGGCCGCCGGGTACTCCCGACACGAGCGGCGGCGCTGAAACTCAAACACCAAGGGTCGTTCACCCGATATATCGATCAGGCTACGGGCAATTGGTTGGCTACGGACCAACGATCAAGGCTTCGACCTCGATCGCGAGCTTCCAGCGTGGGTCGAGGAGGCCGGCGACCATCACCATCGTGGCCGCCGGGTGGATCTCCGCGAAATGCAGCCCGTGTTCGGCGCTCACGGCCTCGGCGGCCTCTGGATCGCTCAGGTACATCCGGAGCGGACAAGTGCGGACAGATCGGTGCCTGCTTTGAGAGTGCGGTACGTGGGTCCGCCAATTGCCACCAGCCATGGCCTACACAACGTCGGTGACGCTAGACGAGGTGAGGTTGGGCATCGCCCGCCTACCTGCAGGTCGGCGCAGGACTCTGTTAGGTGAGGCTGCAGACGATGTCTTCGGCGCGTTCGCAGATCGCGTCCTGCCTTTCGATGTCACCGCTGCCAGTCAGTACGCCCTCGTCGTGGTCGAGCGCCAGCAAGCCGGGGCGCCCATCGCCGGCTTCGATGCCCAGATCGCCGCCATCTGCAGGTGCCACGACGCTGCCCTCGCTGTGCGCAACATCGACGATTTCAGTCAGATCGGGCTCACCCTCATTAATCCCTGGCTCAGCGAAGGGTGACGCGCAAATCGAGTTCGCAAGCCGATGCTGACCGGTGACGGTGCCTTTTCCGGGTGGACCGACACGTTCGCCGACCCACGGCTGTGCGCTGCGATCGTGGACCGGCTCACGTACCACGGCACCATCATCGAAACCGGCACCCGGTCTTACCGGCTGGCTCATTCCGGCACTGATGCCGCCGGCTGAGGCCGCTCCTGCGTAGATTGCTGCCGCGCTGGGGCGCTATGCGCTAGGATCTGCACGGTTCATCGATGGGGGTGATCACCGGACATCTCGCACCTCGTGGCGTAGGACGGTTCGGCGTTTCAGGTCATATGCCAGGGTCGCGGCCAACGTGATGAGCACCAATGGCAGGGCGAAGAAGGCCAGGGCCCAGGTGAAACCGGTCAGGGCTTGGTGGCCGGTGGCATCCAGGACCAAAAACGTGGTGTACGCGGCGTACAGGGCCAGGAACAGTGCCCCTTCCCAACGTTGCACGGTGAACCCTGTGAAAATCACCGGTGCCAACGCGACGGCTGCGGCGAGCATCAAGGGGATGTCTAGGGCGATCGCTGGTGCCGCGACGGGGATACCCCGGTCAGTGAACAAGGCGGGTATGGCCAGGACGAAACCGATGTTGGCGATGCAACTGCCCACGACGTTACCGATAGCGATGTCTCGTTCCCCGCGGATCGCGGCGATTATCGAGGTCGCCAGTTCTGGTAGCGAGGTGCCGACCGCGACCACGGTCAACCCGATGATCAACCCACTGACCCCCAGCGAGGTCGCGATGTTCACCGCGCCGGTCACCAACAAGCTCGCGCCACCCACGAGTAGGGCAATCCCGGTGGCCATCAGCAGCACACACACCACGGTGTTCGGTCCTACTGCCGCCGTGGTGGTGGGGCTGCTGCTAGTGGTCGACCCCCGCCTCGTGCCGGCAGGGTCACCACCAGTTGGCTGGTCCGAGCGAAAGGCTGCCGTCTTGGTCGCTGATGGGTCGTCTTTCCTGCCTAGGATCACGGTAGTGACCGTGTGGGCCAACGTCACCACGAGCAGGACCGCGGCATCCAGGCGGGTGATTTCCCCGTCAAGAGAGCACAGCAACAGCGCGGCCGAGAGCCCGATCATCACGGGAACGTCGAACCGGACCAGTTGCTTCTTCACCGCTAGAGGCAAGATGAGCGCGGCCAGGCCCAGGATCAGCAACGTGTTGGCGATGTTAGACCCGACAACGTTACCGACGGCGAGGTCGGTTTCGCCGCGGGCTACGGCACCGACGGTGACCGCGAACTCCGGCGCCGAGGTCCCTACCGCCACGACGGTCAACCCGATCACCAGCGGGCTCAA
Organism: Ornithinimicrobium sp.; assembly: GCA_049671385.1. Taxonomy (GTDB): domain Bacteria; phylum Actinomycetota; class Actinomycetes; order Actinomycetales; family Dermatophilaceae; genus Ornithinicoccus. The sequence goes on from JBATUU010000413.1 coordinate 2,418, forward strand.
CCCCCACTTAGCTGCCACAGCCGATGCTCCACGAATCAACAGCTCACCGCCACCGACGAGCACGACCAAGCCGAGGGCGACCCGGGCGATATCGAAGAGGTTCACGCTGGTTGACGCTACCTTCTCAACAGGTCGCAACCCGACGTTCAGGGCGGTGGGTGTGAACGTGATTCTTGGCGCTGGTTGTGGTGTACTTCTGTTTCGGAGGGGAGTATCCCCGTTTCTGCTCATCGACAGTACGACCGGTCCATACCGGTCCGGTGAACAGGCCCCGCAAAGGGGTGGGAGAGACCTCCGGTCACGCCGACCGGGTCACCTCCTATTGGGAGCGTTCCGGGGGCCAGTACAGGAACGAGAAGATCATGCGACTCAACCGTCTCTCATCGGCCGCCCGCCACATCACCGGCGCAATGCGCACCCACCAAGACAAAATAGAACGTGGCATCGACAAAGCCGGGGACCTGGCCAATCAGAAGACCGGGTCCAAACACGACCAACGCATCCGCACCGGCACCGGACACTTACGATCTGGGTTGTCCAAGATCACCGGCAACCCCAGCACCACCAGTGGTGGCGACACCCCGCCCGGGCCGGTGATCAACCAAGACCCTGACGACAGGAACACCAGTCGTCATCAGCAGCCCGGGCCTGAGCAGCCGCGGACCTAACGCTCACTGATCGCCAACGCGGGAGTGTGGTGTCGTGAACGGGTCCGTGATCGCAGCCGGAATCCTCATCACGGTGTGGACACTTGGTTGGGTGTTGGCGTGGTGGTTCAGCCAACGCCCACCTGCCCTCGGGCCGGTGGCGGCTGTACGACGACGCCGGTGGGGGCAGGCGGCCCTGCCAGCGTTGCCTTTGGGGTGCTTGTACTTCGTAATGACTAACCACGCATCGGCGGGAGT
>JBATUU010000414.1:0-2860 GCA_049671385.1 Ornithinimicrobium sp.
ACCCCGGCTGTGTTGCGTGGCTCACGGCGACGGAGGAGGCGTGACTTCTCGGTCTGGCGAGGCGTCCCTGGACGGGGGCACAGGCACGGCGCTGAGGGCAGTCGCGACGACGCCAACGGCCGCGTCAGTCTGCATCCACAACTCGGGTTTGATCGACATCCGGTGATCTAGCACGGCATGCGCCACGGCTTTGACATCCTCAGGGATGACGAAGTCCCGACCGTCGATGACCGCGTACGCCCGTGCGGTGAGCATGAGTGCCAACGAGCCGCGGGGTGATGAGCCCACCTGTATCGATGGGTGGGTTCGTGTCGCAGCGGCGAGGGCAACGCAGTATGTGGCAATGTCGTCCTCGATCGGAACGGTCTCGATGGCGCGGTGAGTGGCCTGCAACCCGACCGCGTCAGTGACCGGCTCGAGCTCTTGGTCCTCATGACGGCGAGCCACGCGGCGCCGCAGCACGTCGACCTCTTCGTCGGGCGTGGGGTAGCCGAACGACACTCGCATCAAGAACCGGTCGAGTTGTGCTTCCGGTAGGGGGTAGGTGCCCTCGTATTCGACGGGGTTCGCGGTCGCGAGCACGTGGAATGGCTGCGGGAGCCGGTGGGTTGTGCCCTCCACGGTGACTTGGTGCTCCTGCATCGCTTCCAGCAGAGCGGACTGAGTCTTTGGGGGAGTGCGGTTGATCTCATCGGCCAACAACAGCCCGGTGAACAGCGGCCCGGCCCGGAACTCGAAGGTCGAGCTGCGTTGGTCGTAGACGTATGCGCCGGTCAGGTCCGCGGGCAGCAGGTCGGGTGTGAACTGGGCGCGGGTGAAGTGCAGTCCCAAAGCCTGCGCGAACGACCGGGCGGCCAGTGTTTTGCCGAGCCCGGGGTAATCCTCGAGTAACACGTGGCCGCGAGCCAAGATTGAGGTCAACACGAGGGTCAACGCTTCGCGTTTGCCCACCACGGCCTGCTCCACGCGATCCAGAACAGTCCTGGCGAGGGCACTCGCTTCAGGAAGCGATACGTCTTCGGTCATCACGGCTCAATTCTCATCGATGTGCTCATAGCTGTTCGACTCCGAGGAGCGCCTGGTCCAACTCGCGGCGAGTCGTGCGGCGATCCGAGCTCAGTGGCTTGGACAGGTATGTCGCCAAGGGCTCGCTCAGCACGTCGCGGGCACGCTCGGGCTCGGCGAGCAGGTCGATGCCGTGCCGGTCGCGCAGGCGTTGGGCGGTCAGCTGGGTGATCAGCGGATGGATCGGATCTCCTCGATCCGAGGACTTCGCCACAGCGTCGCGTACGTCGCGCCGCAGCCGTACGAGGCGATAATCCATGGCCGGAGGGACAGCGGCGTCATCGCGCCGGACGGTGTACCAGGTGGCCCCCTCGGTCGGGGCTCGAAGGTCCTCTCGGGTCCACCACAACAGCGCACAACTGATTGCAATGAGCCCCGCCGCTGCTGCCGCCATCACAGGCGAGGACGGCAAGACGCCGGCAAACCACAACATCGTGCCAAAAGCGCTGGTCATGATGGCCAGCGCGAGGGCTCGTGCGATCCATCGCTTGCTCACGGCATACCAGGTTCCTTCACCGGAGTATGGGCGCCGGATCCTACGTTAGCCTCGCGGTCGCGCTGGGCCGCGGCCCGGGCGAGACCCTGATGGATATGGCCCAGAGCCTCGCGTGCGGCGTCGGCGTGCGCCTGCGTGATCGGGTGTCGCGAAAATCGTGCCTCCCTGAAGAGGTCGGCGAGCTGGTGCAGCGGCGCTGGATCGACCTGCCAACGGTTCAGTATCCGCTGGGTGAGGTCCAACGACGTCTCCCCGGCCCGTGGGGCCGCCCCGGCACGCGCCAGAGCATCCTCCAGGGCAACCCAGCACGCGACGACGGCGTTGCGCGGCTCCCCGTCTCGGGGGGCCGCTATATCTTCACCAGTGGCAGTAGCCTGCACCAGGAGGGTGAGCTCATCGGCAGGCTCGACAGCGATGAAGTCTGTGGAACCGCGGGCCTCCCGGTGGCGAAGCCACCGCACGACCAACCAGGCGATCAGCGCAGCAGTCGCAACTTGGAAGATCAACGGCAGGTTGAGCCCTGATCCATCGTCATCGTTGCTGACGTCGCCGCTCTGCTGCATGGGCAGCGTCTCGGCAGTTGCTTGCGCATCGTCCGGTAGTACCGAGCCTTCAGGCAGACGCACGCTCGGCTCGCCCAGCAGCGGCTCGCCCGACCCGGCACCCCACAGGAGTACGCCGGCGACAAACAGCACACCACAGGCCGCGCCTATTCTCACCGCGATCGCCCTGGCTGATGTCACGTCCACTGAGGGATCCCTGCTGTGCAACATGCGATCGCCGCCTCGGCGCCAGACATCAGCGACCTAGGTGGTCAGCAGGTCGACGTCGCGCACCGCCAACTCGCTGCCCTGCTCCCAATTCAACGTCCCGGTCACCTTGCCGGCTGCCGCCAAATCGTTCGCTGCTGCGTGCAGCAGGTCCAGATCGGAGTCAGTGGCGATCACGGTGGCACCGCCTACCTCTGTCCGCATCTTGACCTTGGCCTCGGATTTGGCCTTGCGAAGCCCAGCCAGGGCTCGGCCGACGACGTGCAACATCCGCGGATCGCTCCCCTCGGCTGCCGCCGCGAGCTCGGCTGTTGTCGGCCACGGCTGGGTATGCACCGAATCGGTATGCCACCAGGACCAGATCTCCTCGCAGGCAAACACCAACACGGGTGCAAGGAGACGCATATAAACATCGAGAGCCACTTGCAGCGCGGCCTGAGCCGAGGCGCTGGCTTCAGCGGTGCCCCTGGCCCGTCCATCCGCCGTGTTGCCGTACGCGCGCTCCTTGACCAACTCGAGATAGTTGTCG
>JBATUU010000415.1:0-4880 GCA_049671385.1 Ornithinimicrobium sp.
GGTTGGGAGGGGGGCTCGTCCTTGCCGCTCGCCGACTACCGGCCCGCGCCACCGTGGCAACGGTCGCGGCATACTGCATCGTCGTCGCTGCCGCGGCAGCTGGCACCGCCTGGTACCGCTCCCCCGACGCTCTGCCATCTCAGCGCGCGACGACCGAGGCCGTGCTCGCCGCGCCGGGCCCCGCAGTGACTGTGCAGTCTATCGGCGCCCCCGCGCCGTTGGTGCTCGGCGGGGAGACCAACCCGATCCGCCACCAGATGTTCCTCACCGGACTCGCCGAGTACGTTGATGAGACCGAGCCGGGCGGATTGGCGGCGGTCGCCGCCGACATCGAGCGGCGACGTCCAACGTTCGTCACCATGGATGAACCGGACTGGTATGAGTGGGTGATGCCGACGATCGACCGCAACTACCGATTGATAGGGAGGCGCAACGGCGTGACCTGGTTTGCCGACCGCGACCTGAGCGAGCCCGTGCTCGCCGAGATGACCCGGATCCTGGCGCGCGACTCGTGAGCTCATCTGAGACGCTTCGGGACATGTCCGAGATGAGTAGTGAGGCTCTACGCCACAGCTACTCCATCGTGATGCCCGTCTACAACAGTTCACAGATCGTCGCCACGACTATTGATCGCGTCGTCGAGGTGTTCACTACGGCAGGTCTCACCTTCGAGCTCATCTGTGTCAATGACGGGAGCCCGGACGAGAGTTGGGCGGTGATTTCAGAGCGTGCTGCGTCCATTCCCGGTGTCATCGCGCTGGATCTGATGAAGAACTACGGGCAGCACTACGCGAACCTCGCCGGGCTGATCGAGTCTACGGGCGACTACGTGATCACTCTGGACGATGATCTTCAGAACCCGCCGGACCAAGCGCTGCTGTTGATCGAGACCGTGATCAGGGGTGGTCACGAGGTTGTGTTCGGCCAGTTCGAACAGAAGCAGGCACACGGGGTGCGGCGCATCGGCAGTCTGCTGATCGGCCAGATCAACCGGCGCATCTTCGCGCAGCCAGCCAACCTGACCGTGTCCAACTTCCGGATCCTGCGCCGTGACGTGGTGGATCGGATCGTCTCCTCGCGCACCGCATACCCGTACATCACCGGGCAAGCGCTGATGGCCTCCCGAGATCGGGCCAATGTGATGGTCCGCCATGACCCCCGTCCGTCGGGAAAGAGCAACTACAACCTCACCCGGATCATTGGCCTGGTGCTCACCATCTTGTTCAGCTACAGCTCGTGGCCGTTGAAGGCCGCCGCGCTGCTTGGCTTCGCCATCTCCGGGCTGAGCTTTCTGCTGGGGGGATTCCTCATCGCTCGCGCCCTGCTAACCGAAACCATCGTGCCTGGGTGGACATCGATCATGGTCTTGATGTCGATCTTCGCCGGTGTGATCATCGCGCTGTTGTCGATGATCGGCGAGTATGTGGTGCGCACCCTCAACACCGTCAGCCGAGATTCGTCGTTCCATGTGGTCAGGAGGGTCGGACGGTGAGCCAGCATTTCCTGATCATCGGGGCACAGCGGTGCGGCACCACCTGGTTGCACGATGTGCTCGCCGCCCACCCGCAGATCGCCATGGCGCGGCCTGCCCGGCCCGAACCGAAGGTGTTTCTCAGCTCTGAAGCCATCGACGCTTCCACCTATCGGTCCAGGTTCTTTGGACATGCCAACGACGAGTGTGTCCTCGGCGAAAAGAGCACCTCCTACCTCGAGACCCCCGAGGCACCTGGACGCGTCGCCGCAACACTGGGCCATCCACGCATCGTCGTGCAACTGCGCGATCCTGTTGATCGCGCCGTGTCCAACTGGCAATTCAGTCGTGACCATGGCCTGGAGAACAGACCGCTGAACGAGGCTATGCACGCCGATCTGACGCGGGTCCAACCCTGGGATCAGGCAACCTCCTCGGTGTCCCCCTTCGCCTACGTTTCTCGCGGTCACTACGCCCGAGACCTCCAACGGTGGATCGATCGCTTCGAGGTGTACGTCCAGTTCCTGGCCGAGGTCCAATCCGATCAGGGTCGGTTGGGGCCGCTGTACCAGTGGCTCGGCGTCAATGAGACGGTGCGCGCGGACATCGGGCGCAAGCCCATCCACGCGAGTTCACCTTCATCCGAGCGCCTCGACCCCCAACTGCGCGAGGACCTCCGGAGCCACTACGCCACAAGTGACCACGCGCTGGCCACCCTTATCGGGCGCGACGTGCCCTGGCCCACGGCCCGGAAGGCTGCATGAGCACGATTCCCTTCAACGCGCCCGACATCGCTGGCAACGAGATCGCCCATGTACAAGAGTCGATGCGCAGCGGCCACACCTCCTCCGGCGGACCCTTCTCGGCGCGGGCCGGTCAGATTCTGCAAGAAGCCACTGGCGCTCGCGAAGTCCTCCTGACCACATCGTGCACCAGCGCACTCGAGCTCAGCGCGATGCTGCTGAATCTCAAGCCAGGTGACACGGTCATCGTGCCGTCCTTCACGTTCACCAGCAGCGCGCTGGCCTTCGCCCGGCAGGGGGCCACGATCCTGTTCTGTGACATCGAGCCGGTGACTCTTGGACTCGACCCGCACCATCTTGCGCAGTTGCTCGATGACAGCGTCGCCGCAGTGGTGGTGGTGCACTACGCGGGGATCGCCTGCGACCTGGACGCGATCGTCGGCGTGCTCGCTGATCACCCGGACGTAGCGCTGATCGAGGACGCCGCGCACGGCCTGTTCGGCAGTCATCGCGGCACTCCGCTCGGCGGGATCGGCCGGTTCGCCAGTCTGTCGTTCCACGAGACCAAGAATTTCGTCTGCGGGGAGGGCGGCGCGCTTGTGCTGAACGACCCCCGTGACATCGAACGGGCACGAATCCTCTATGACAAGGGCACGGATCGCCAAGCATTCTTCCTGGGCCTGGTCGACAAGTACACCTGGCGAGACACCGGCTCCTCGTTCGGTATGTCCGATGTGCTCGCGGCATACCTGCTCGGGCAACTGGAGCAAGCCGCCACGATCCAGGCTCAGCGCCGCGCAGTCTTCGAGCACTATGCCGCCGCTCTGGCGAGCCCTGCCCAAGAACTTGGACTGCAACTCCCGGTCATTCCGCAGACCTGTGAGGCGGCATACCACCTGTTCTTCGTGCTGCTACCCGATGCCGCACTACGCTCACCCGTCATGGCACGCATGCGCGAGTTCGGTGTGGCGACCACCTTCCACTACGTGCCCCTGCATGACTCGATCGGTGGCCTGCAGTTCCGCGCCCGCCCCACCGAATGTCCGGTCTCCAGCGATGTCAGTGCTCGACTGATCCGGCTGCCGTTCTTCAACTCGCTGACTCGCGAGCAAGGTGACCGGGTGACCTCTGCGCTGATCTCGGCCGTGCGGGCGGTGTCATGAGCGATCAGGAGTTTCAGGCACCCGCGAGCACCCCGCAGCCGGGATCGGCTTCTATCGAGCAACCAGAGTATTGGTGGTATCGAGCGCGCTCGGAGTTGCTGCGGGCTGTGTTGGCCGAGCATGTCAGCGATGGTGGCCGTTTCCTCGACGTGGGCAGTGCCGATGGGCCCAGCGTGTCCTGGCTCACTGGCACCGAGCACGCCACTGTCGATCTAGACCCGCGCGGACTGACCCCGGGCGGCGCTGTGTGCGCCTCGGCGCTTGCTCTACCGTTTGCTACCGGCTCATTTGACCTGGTCAGCGCCTTCGATGTCGTCGAGCACTGCGAGCCGGACTCAATGGTGCTCGGCGAGTTCGCTCGAGTGCTCGCCCCTGGAGGACGGCTGTTGTTGTCCGTCCCGGCCTACCAATGGGCGTGGAGCGATCACGATGTCCGCGCAGGTCACTACCGGCGATACACCCGGTCCAGATTGGTGAGCGCGGTGGAGCAGTCCGGGTACGTCGTGCGGCGCGCGAGCTACGGGTTCGCGGGCGTCTTTCCCTTCTTCGCGGCTGAGCGCATTTCGCGGCGTGTGCGCCGACTCGGCGTTAACAACGACCACCTGCCACGCGTCAATCCCGCCCTGGAACGGCTGCTGCTCGGTCTGTCCGCAGCAGAGGCCGCAGTGCTCGCTCGCCGCGACCTACCGTTCGGGTCCTCGGTCTTCCTGGCGGCCGACAAGGCGGTCTGAGCCGATCTCCGTCATCAGCAGCCCCGCCCACGCCGCAACTTCGATCACCACGAAGGTCCAACACACGCGGGTCACCAGGTCTGCCTCGACCCACCAGAGCGCGAGCGCCCCACAGGGAATGGCAACCATCCAACTCAGGACGACCGACCCGGTCCGGTCCCTGGCCAACAGCCCGACGGTGAAGACCAGGTTGGCCATCGCTAGCACTGTCCCCACAGCAACGAGCGCCGCATCGCCAGCGCTCAGCCGGACCCCCGTGCCGAAGATCAGCTCCATGACCGGTGGACCCCACCACGCACCCAGACCTGCACCGGTCACAGTCAGCCCGACGGTGACGACGACGACGCGACGCCGCAGGCGCGTCAGCGTGGCCCAGTTGCGGCCCTCGACCAGCACAGTGAGTCGTCCCGTCAGAGCCGAGACCATGCCCAGAGCCAGCGTGTAGGGAGCCCGGAACAGCGCAAGGCCGGCAAAGAGCACGGTCACTTCAGTCGGTGCGCCACCGATCGCCGCCAACAACACGGGCCCTCCGGTCAGTGATGCTTGAGCGAAGAGCTGACCGGCTGAGGCCCCCGACACGAAGGACAACGGCCGGTGGTTGACCGAACTCGCTTCGGCAGCGTCGTCACTCGGGCGCTGCGGCACCAAGGCGCTGGGCCACCCCGCCACGACGGCATACCCCGCCAGCAGGGCCAATCCATACCCCAGAGGTTCGGTACTCCCACTCAGGACGAGGGCGACAGCCACCGCGCAGCGGACGGCGTTCTCGGCC
>JBATUU010000416.1:0-9604 GCA_049671385.1 Ornithinimicrobium sp.
GCGCTACGAAGCTCAGCAGTCGAAGTTGGCTGAAGCCGACGATGAGACATTGCTGAGCGAGCGGCTGCTCCCAGACCCAGACCGGGTCCGACTCAGGGTGTATGCCACACACTCGACACACAAGACCCTGACCGCATTGCGGCAAGGGTCGATGATCCATATTTACGACGACCAGTTCGGCCACCGGAATGAAGAAGCCTTCCGTGAGGCCTACATGACGCACACCTCGACGTCGCCGAACTATCAGATCCTTGCCTCGCTCGATGTCGGCCGGCGGCAGGTCGAGCTCGAGGGTTTCAAACTCGTCCAACAGCAGGTGGAGTCGGCCAAGATGCTTCGCCGAGTGATCTCCAGCCACCCGGTGCTGCGCCGCCGCTTCCGAGTGCTGGACGGCGCGGACCTCATTCCTGAGAAATATCGCCAATCCGGCGGCGACAGTTCGGATCTCGAAGACTCGACCCTGCTATCGGGTGAGCGCTGGGAACACGACGAGTTCGTGCTGGATCCCAGTCGCGTCACCTTGTACATCGCCCTGACTGGCGTGGACGGAGACACGTTCAAGCACGAGTACCTCATGCGCAGACATGGCATCCAGGTCAATAAGACCTCGCGGAACACAGCACTGTTTATGACCAACATCGGGACGACCAACAGCTCCGTCGCGTATCTCATCGAAGTGCTGCTCAAGCTGGCGCAAGAGATCGATGATGAAGTGGACAGCATGGGGCCGATGGACCGCCGTGCCCACGAGCGCAAGATCGAAGAGGCCCAAGGCAAGCCCCCACTGCCTGACTTCTCCCGCTTTCACCCACGCTTTCGCGGTGACCCCAGTGGTGACACCCCTGAAGGCGACTTGCGGGACGCCTTCTTCCTGGCCTACAACGACGATCTCTGCGAGTACGTCACGCCGGACGAGGCCGTAGACAGAGTCGACAAGGGCGTTGACGTGGTCTCGGCCACATTTGTGATTCCTTACCCGCCTGGGTTCCCCATCCTGGTTCCGGGACAAGAGATCAGCAGAGATATTCTTGACTATGTGCACGCGCTCGACACGCGCGAGATCCACGGATACGCCCATGGCTTGGGCTATCGCGTCTTCACCCAAGAGGCGCTGACCCAGCCTGAAACGTGAGCCACCCGGCTCGATAGACGCCGACTTCACCGACGGGAGCAACCGATGTGTAGAGCTGTGACCTGCAAGTCGTGTGGAAAGACGACGTGGGCCGGGTGCGGCCAACATGTGGAGCAAGTGCTGCGGGGTGTCCCGAGCGATGACCGATGCTCTGGGCAGCACCAAAGAGCCCCTTTGCTCAAGCGTCTCTTTGGTCGCGCGTGAGTTCCAGCGCGGCGCGGACTAGCCTGGCTCAATGACTCAGGACCTTCACGCACCAGCCGGGCCCGGCGAGGAGGTCGCTGCGATCTGCCGCGATCTGATCCGCATCGACTCGAGCAACTACGGCGATGGTTCCGGGCCCGGGGAACGCGCGGCGGCCGAGTATGTGATGGAGCTACTGACCGAAGTCGGCCTCGACCCGCAGTTGACCGAGTCTGAGCCCGGTCGGGCCAGTGTCGTGGTCCGCACCGCCGGTAAGGACAGCAGCCGCCCGGGTCTGGTGTTGCATGGGCACCTTGATGTTGTCCCAGCAGAGGCCAGCGATTGGCAGGTCGACCCGTTCGCGGCCGAAGAGCGCGACGGCTGCATATGGGGCCGCGGCGCGGTGGACATGAAGGACATGGACGCCATGCTGCTGGCCAACCTGCGCCACCTCGCTCGTAGCGCAGAGCAACCCCCACGGGACATCGTCTGGGCCTTCTTCGCCGACGAGGAGGCAGGCGGGGTCAAAGGTGCCGGGCATGTCGTCGAGCAGCACAGCGACTGGCTGGAGGGCTGCAGCGAGGCAATCAGCGAGGTCGGCGGCTTCTCGGTCATGCTGCCGGATGCGGCCACGGGCGCCGAGACTCGGGCCTACCTGTTACAGACAGCCGAGAAGGGCATCGCCTGGCTACGGCTTCGCGCACACGGCCGGGCCGGTCACGGGTCAGTGCCCAATCCGGAGAATGCCGTCGTCCGGCTGGCTGAGGCCATCGACCGGATCAACAAGCACCCCTGGCCACGCACCTACATCGCATCGGTCGACCAACTCTTCGACGGCATTGCAGGCATCACCGGCAATGCACTGGATCGAGACGACCCGGAGGACTTTCTGGCGCTCTTGGGTGGGGCTCGACCCTTCGTGGAAGCAACACTCGCGGACACCGCCAACTTCACCATGCTCGAATCCGGCTACAAGCACAACGTCATCCCGCAAACTGCCACCGCATCGTTGGACTGCCGTTTCTTGCCCGGTCATGGCGATGATTTGATGGAGACCATCGAACGTCTGGCAGGCGAGTTTGTCGATATCGAGATCGTGCACAAGGACGTGGCGCTGGAAGCGCCGTTCGAGGCTGACCTCGTCGAGTCCATGAAGAACGCGCTGCTGAAGGAAGACCCCGGTGCCCATGTGCTCCCGTACTGCTTGTCCGGCGGGACCGACAACAAGCACTTGTCTCGGCTCGGCATCACCGGGTACGGATTCGCGCCGTTGCGGCTGCCCGGCGACCTCGACTTCGTCTCCATGTTCCATGGCATCGATGAACGGGTGCCTGTCGATTCCTTGGAGTTCGGCGCGCGGGTGTTGCAGCGTCTGATCAACGACTGCTGAGCACGTGAGTGCGTCGCACCCGGATGATCCGGCGACGTAATAACACCTTGCGTCGCCCGCCCCAGTAGACGCGCACCCGAAACAACTCCCAGCGGCCATACTCGGCCTCCTCGGTCAACGCAGTGCGCACGTCGGGGAGGGAGTCGCGGGCGGTGTAGACCACCGTGCGGTATTCGTACTCAACCATGGCCGAGCAATCCTGACCCGTCGACGGTGTTCCTGTCCAGCACATCGACCCCCCGAACACCACTGCCCCACCCGTGCGCGATCCGAGATACCGTCACCAGTATGAGTACTGATCCGCGCGTAGCACTGAATGCCCTGGTGGCAGCCTTGGAGCGACACCTGGAAATGGCAGTGGGTCGGCGCCGAAAGGACGACCCGGCGATGATCGCCGCATACCAGCAGATCGCGAATGCCTTCGTGGACTACGACGACGCCCTTCTCGATGCCTATGGCGAGGTCACGCCGTTGGACGTGTACAGCGACGATGGCGAGGACGACGACTACGACGAGGACGACCTGGAGGCGGTCGATCCCGACGGAGTGGACATCGACAGCCTCGATACCAACGAAGACGGCGGTAACGACGGTGCTGAGGATGACGATGGTGATGACGAAGACACTGATGACGACGGCCCAGCCAACCGGTCATGAAGCTTGGCCTGAGCTGCGGCTTCTGGGGGCAGGGCAACCGCGCCGATAGCGACAACCTCGCCCTGGTCCAACGGGCTGAGGAGCTTGGCATTGACGTGGTCTGGGCCTCGGAGGCCTACGGACCCGACGCCGCAAGCGTGCTGTCGTGGATCGGTGCACGGACAGAGAACATTCATCTTGGCGCCGGCGTGTTCCAGATCCCCGCGCGCAGCCCAGCGATGGCAGCGATGACGGCCGCCAGTCTGAACTCGCTGTCGCGTGGACGATTCCGGCTCGGTCTCGGGGTCAGCGGGCCACAAGTGTCTGAGGGGTGGCACGGGGTGCGCTTCGGATCACCTCTGGGACGGACCCGAGAATATGTGGCGATCGTGCGCCAAGCGTTGGCCCGCCGACCGGTCACCTATGACGGCCAGCACTTCACACTGCCGCTGCCGGATGGGCCTGGCAAGAGCTTGCGCTTGAACGTGGCAAGCAGCACTGATCGCATTCCCATCTACCTGGCTGCGGTTGGTCCCAAGAACTGTGAGTTGGCGGGTGAGATCGCCGACGGGTGGCTGGGTGTGTTCGGCTCCCCGGACTATCTCGGCGAGCAGATCGAAGCGATCCAACGCGGGAAAGCCAGCCGAGAACAACAACCCGAAGCTTCCGGCGACACCGGGGACGCTGGTTTCGAGGTCGATGTCACCGTCCCGGTGGCCAGTGGCCCTGACCTGGATCGCTGTGCGTCGACCATCGCCCCCTACGCCGCGCTCTATGTCGGCGGAATGGGCTCACGCGAGCACAACTTCTACAACGCCCTGGCAACTCGCATGGGTTACGGCGAGCAGGCCGCCCGAGTTCAGGACCTCTACCTCGACCAGCAATGGCGCGAGGCAGCGGCCGCGGTGCCTGCGGAGTTCATCGACGAGACCTCGTTGCTCGGGCCGGTGGAGCGCCTCGCCGATCGCATCACTCGGTATGCCGGCGCCGGGGTCACCACCTTGACGCTTGCCCCGTGGGGGGCCACGCTGCAGGATCGTCTGACCTCCCTCGAGGCGGCGGTGCAGGCGGCTGCCCTGGCCGGGGTTGATGCCTGATGGCCATCATGTTGCTGTTGCGTCACGGGCGCACCACAGCCAATGCCGATGGCTTGCTGGCCGGGTGGACCCCGGGCATTGCGCTCGACGACGCCGGGAAGGAGCAAGCCGCCCGGGTTGCCGCCCGGCTCGCGGACACTCCAGTCGTGGCGGTGCTGTCCAGTCCGCTGGAGCGCTGCGTACAGACCGCCACCGTTGCGGTCAGTCAGATCGCCGAGCAGCCGACTCTCCGGACCGAAGAAGCGCTCGGCGAGTGCCGATACGGGGCATGGACGGGCCGCCGACTCAAGGACCTGGCCCAAGAGCCCCTCTGGAAGGACGTGCAGTCCGCACCGAGCACAGTGCGTTTTCCAGATGGCAATGACTTCTCCGGCGAGTCGATGGCCGATATGCAACAGCGGGCCGTCGCGGCTGTGCGATCCTTCGACGCACAGATCGAGGCCAACCACGGTCCAGGGGCACTGTGGCTGGCCTGCAGTCACGGTGACGTGATCAAGGCCATCCTCGCCGACGCAGCAGGCACGCCTTTCGACCGGTTCCAACGCATGGTTGCAGACCCAGCATCGCTCTCGGTGGTGCGCTACACCCGCGAGCAACCGTTCCTGCTGCGCACCAACGACACCGGTAGCGATCCTGTGGACTACAGCGCTTTGGCCAAGGCTGCCCACAGCGCTGAGTCACAGCAGAGCCCCGTCGGCGGCGGCGCGGGCACCGTTTAGGCTGATCCCATGCCGTTGATCGACTTCGACCCACCGGAGCGCTTCATCGCCGAAGCAGTCGGACCGCCCGGCGGGAGGACGTTTTTCTTGCAGGCTATCGCCGGCTCTCGCGTGATGACCGTCTCCGTGGAGAAGGAGCAGGTCAGACTGCTGGGGGAGAGCCTGAGCGAGTTGCTGGATGAAATGGCGCCCGCTCCCGAGGGACCGGAGGGTCAGGGGTCGGCGCATCTCAAGCCGGACACCGGTCCACTGCATACCCCGATTGAAGAGGACTTTCGGGCACGTGCGCTGACCTTGGCCTGGGACCCCGATCGCCGCACGGCCACGGTTGAGGCCAACGAGCACGATCCGGATACAGCTGCTGACAGTGACGCGGGCGACAGCGACTCAGGCGCGGACCCCCTGAGTTCAGGCGCCATTCGCGTCGTGCTCGATGTGCCGATGGCTCGCGGCTTTGCGCAACGCTGTGCCGCTGCCGTTGAAGGGGGACGCCCCAGTTGCCCGTTCTGCGGCGGCCCCCTAGACCCCAGCGGCCACATCTGCCCGAGGGCCAACGGCTACAAGCGGTGAGCACCAGCACGGACCTGGATCGGGTGCTCAATGCGCCGATGCATGTTGAGGGGATGTTGACCGAAGCCTCAAACCTGACGCTGCGAGTGCAGTTCATGGATGCTGGTGAGTCCACCGAGCATCGAGGTGTCTATAAGCCGATCGACGGCGAAGCGCCCTTGGCCGATTTCCCCACCGGCACGTTAGCGCACCGCGAGGTCGCGGCATACCTGATCAGTGAGTTGGGCGGGTGGGGCTTGGTGCCGCACACCGTGCTGCGGGACGGCCCGATGGGGATGGGATCGGTGCAGGTGTGGAAGGACGTGACCGAGCTGGAGGGACGACCGGCTAGCGGTCTGCTGGACGTGGTCCGACCGCAGGAGGTGCCCTCGGGTTGGTTGACGGTGCTGGAGGGCGAAGACCGCTCCGGGGCTCCGTTGCGCGTCGTCCACCGCGATGACCCCGATCTCGCCGCACTGGCGGTGCTCGACGCCGTGCTCAACAATGCCGACCGCAAGGCGGCGCACATCGCGCTCGATGCGTCCGGGCATCTGTGGGGCTTTGACCACGGGCTGATCGGGCATGTGGACCCCAAACTTCGGACCGTCTTGTGGGGCTGGGCTGGCACACCTCTGCCGGAGCGAGAGTTGACCCGAGTGCGCCGTCTGCAGCGCGCGCTCAGCGATCCCCAGCGGACGGATGAAACGCTCGGTCTGCTGCTGACGCGATCTGAGATGGCGGCCCTGCGGATGAGAGTAGACACGCTGGTCCAGACCGCAGACTTCCCGGATATGCCCTATGGCCGATACCCGTTGCCGTGGCCCCTGTGGTGAGGGTGCAGAAGATACGCTTCACCGGGTGAAGACTTGGACGGCCTCGCCGGTGCCCCGGCTACCAGGCAATGGCGGCCCGCTACACCTGCACGACACCCCCACGGGTGTGCCCACGCGGGTGCATCCCGAGAACGGGACCGTCGGGTTGTACGTGTGCGGGATCACGCCGTATGACGCCACCCACCTAGGTCATGCCGCGACCTACGTGACCTTCGATCTGGCCGTGCGCGTCTTGCGAGACGCCGGCCTCTCCGTGACCTACGTGCAGAACGTCACCGACGTGGACGAGCCCTTGCTCGAGCGCGCCACCCGCGACGGTGTGCCCTGGCAGGATCTTGCCGCGGGTGAGATCGAGCTGTTCTTCACCGACATGCACGCGCTGCGGGTCATCCCACCCCAGCACTACATCGGTGCGGTCGAAGGTATCCCGGACGACGTCTCTGCCATCGAGCAGCTCCTCGACTCAGGGTCGGCCTACCAGGTCGATGGCGATGTCTATCTCGACCTCGACCAGACCCCGCAGTTCGGCGAGGTCTCAGGCTGGTCGCGCGAAGACATGCTGGCCGTCTACGCCGAGCGTGGCGGTGACCCGGACCGGATGGGCAAGCGAGACCGTCTCGACCCGATGCTGTGGCGCGCAGAACGTCCTGGTGAGCCCTCGTGGCCAGGAGGGCAGGCCGGCCCTGGCCGCCCTGGGTGGCACATAGAGTGCTCCACCATCGCACTGCGGTACTTGGGCATGGGGTTCACCATCCAGGGCGGTGGAGATGACTTGATCTTCCCGCACCATGAGATGAGTACGGTGCAGGCGATTGCGTTGACGGGCCGGCGGCCTTTCGCGCAGGTGTACGTTCACCAAGCGATGGTGGGCCTCGACGGAGCCAAAATGAGCAAGTCCAAGGGCAACCTGGTGCTGGTCTCGGCGTTACGCAACGAAGGTGTTGATCCCCGCGCTATCCGGTTGGTGCTGCTGAACCAGCACTATCGAACGCCATGGTCCTACCAGGAACCCTTGCTGACGCAGGCGACTCAGCGCCTGGATCGCTGGCAGGAGGCCGCCCGAGCGGTTGATGCCTCGCTCGCACCCAGCGCTGCCGACCAACAGGTCGTCACTGGCCTGCGCGCCGCGTTGGCCGAAGATCTTGACTCACCGCGTGCGGTGGAGATCGTCGATGCCTGGGCCGCCGGGGATCATCCCGTGGCGCCTGGCTCACGCTCACCGCTCGTGCCGCGAGCTGTCGATGCCCTGCTCGGCATACCGTTGCTGGAGCACGTCGACCACGACCCGAAACCGACTAGCCCGAGGTAGGCCCGTCATCGCGGCGACGCAGGTAGCGCTCGAACTCCTTGGCGATCGCATCACCGCTGGCCTCCGGCAGTTCCGCGGTGTCCTGCTGCTGCTCTAGCGACTCGACGTACTCAGCGACTTCCTCATCCGAAGCCGCAAGTTCATCGACGCCGCGCTCCCACGCCCTGGCCTCCTCGATCATCTCGGTGTCATCGATGACACACCCCAGGAACTCCTCCAGTCGGCCCAGCAACGCCAACGACGCTTTGGGGGAGGGGGAACCGCCGGCGTAGTGCGGCACCGCCGCCCAACACGACAAACTCGGCAGGTCGATCTGTCGGGCTTGATCATTGAGCACGCCGACGATCCCGGCAGGCCCCTCGTACGTGCTGCGCTCAATGTCCTCACCTTGAGAGCGCAGGGCGGCGTCCTCCGATGAGAGGGCCACCGGGATCGGACGGGTATGCGGAACGTCGGCCAGCAGTCCGCCAAGGGTGATCAACATGCTTGCTTCGTGGTGCTGGGCGAAGGCGAGGATCTCCGATGCATAGGAGCGCCAGCGGATCGAGGGCTCGATGCCCAAGACGAGGATCACATCCCGGCCGAGCGGCGAGATGTCGGCACCGACCAGCATGACGCGGGTCGTCGGCCATTGGATGGATCGTGTGCCATCGACCAGAGTGATCTTGGGACGATTGACCTGGAAGTCGTAGTACTCCTCAGGGTCCATCGCTGCAATGAGCGTTGCATCCCAGACCGAAGCCAGGTGCTCGACCACATGAGTAGCGCACTCACCAGCGTCGTTCCACCCTTCGAAGGCAGCGATCACAATCGGCTCGGTCAAGGTAGGGACCTGCGCCAACTCGATCATTCATTGCCTCCTGCGTTGCCGACCTGTGCAGCCACCCTAGGGGGTCAGGACTAGAGTCTTGTGCCATGTCGGCACCTGATCGTCCAGCGGCCGTGTTGTGGGACATGGACGGGACCATTATCGACACCGAGCCCTATTGGATGGGTGAGGAAACGGCGATGGTCGAGCGTGCCGGTGGGACCTGGTCACATGAGCAGGCCTTGGAGCTCGTCGGCAGTGATCTGCGCCAGACCGCACGTGTGCTGCAGGCCAAAACCCCGGTCACCGGCAGCGTGGAGGAGATCGTCGATGCACTGCTGAGCCGCGTGATCGACTCCGTGCGACAGGAGATGCCCTGGCGCGCGGGAGCAGCCGAGTTGATCTCGGAATGTGCGCAGGCGGGCGTCCCGATGGCCCTGGTCACGATGTCCTGGCAGCCACTAGCAAAGATCTTGCTGGAGTCTCTGCCTGCGGACACGTTCCGCGTCGTGGTGACAGGGGACCAGGTGGCCAAGGGCAAACCGCACCCGGAGCCGTACCTGTCGGCGGCGCGGCAGTTGGGCGTCTCACCGGCTGACTGCGTGGCGATCGAAGACTCACCGACCGGGGTGGCTTCAGCGCTCGCCGCAGGGGTACAGACGCTAGCTGTCTCGCACATGGTGGCCGTCGAGGATGCGCCGCAGGCGCACCACCTGGACACACTGGAGGGTATGACGCTGGCCGGCCTGGCGGCACTGTTCACTGGCTGATCGCATCCGTTCCACGAGCCGAAGCCGTGAGTTCTGCGCTGCGTCGTGGGTCCAGGGCGCGCGTCGCCGCATCCGCAGGCAGTGGCGGCGGAGTGCCCCCGAAGGCAGGGCAGACATCTTTGTGATGGCACCAGTCGCACAAACGACTGGTGTTTGGCCGCCAGTCCCCACTCTGGGC
>JBATUU010000417.1:0-2069 GCA_049671385.1 Ornithinimicrobium sp.
TGTCGTGGATGGTCCCGGAGCCGCTGAGAGCGCGACGCAAGCTGGCGATCAAACACACCACGCGCAACGCGCGCACAGTGGTCAAGGACATCCAGTACAGGTTGGACATCAACTCATTGCATCGCGACCAAGAGGCCAACGAGTTGAGTCTGAACGAGATCGGCCGGGTGACACTCCGGACGACCGCACCGCTGCTTTGTGACGATTACTCGACGAACCGGTCGACCGGGTCCTTCATCTTGATCGATGAAGCCACGGGTGCCACTGTCGGCGCGGGGATGATCAACTCCTGATCCGGTTGTGGGGTCTTAACGCTTGAGTCGGCGAGTGCGGATGCTCAAGCTCTCCACGAGCTCAGCCAGGGGTTGGACCCCGCTGGGAACTGCCGACGTGCTGGATCCCACTGCCGCAACCGAGCGTGAGACCAGTTCCGCGTCGAGCGCCTCGAAGTACGTCTCGCGGTTTTCGCACCAGTGGACGAGGCCAGCGGCGGACATGTGCTGAGCAAAGCGCTGTTGGTGGTGGTCGACGTGCTCTCCCAGATCAGGGTCGCGGGCGACGCAGATGGGTGTCAGGCCGTGTCGACGGGCCTCGAACACGGTGGCTGGTCCGGCGTGGCAGACCAGCGCGGACGCCTGGCTCATAGCCGCCTGTAGCTGCGGATAAGCCACAAGGGTGGCACCGCAGGCACGCGTTGGGGGCGTCGAAGAACCGTGTTGGATGAGGGTTCGAGGAGTGAACTCTGGATGCGCAAGCAACCAGTCATCGGTCCACTCGACCAGTCGGTTGAACGGATGAAAATCAGTGCCGACGCTCACGAGTAGCGCCACCTCGTCTGGTGGGCTCACAGCAGCGGCCCGATGAGGCGCGCAGTGGGATACACCTCGAGTTGCTCGGGCAGTTGGACGCAGAACTCAGTAGATAGCGGACGGCACAACCTGCCGGTCAGGGTCGCCGTGTCGATCCGATCCAAGACTTCGACGAATACCCTTGGTATGCGGTAGAGCGCGGCGATGACAAAGAACGGCACCGCAACGCCCGCCCCCGTTGTGACCACCACGTCAGGGCGCCTGCTGCGGATCACGCGATGCGCCAACACCAAGTTGCGCAGCAGATTGGCGGCGTTGCGCGTTGTCGGGTGGTATGCCCAGATGACGTGTTCGCCGCAGAGTTGGGACTTGGCATCTATTGTGTCGAAGGTCACCCAGATGCGCTCGATGTTCTCCCACCACGATCGAGCTGACATCAATTGGGCCAGGTGACCACCGCTTGAACACACAAACATCACCCGCGCAGTCCCAGCCTGGTTCATCGGTACGCTGCTTTCCTCATCCATCGTTCGCGCTGTGAAACATGCCCTTAGTGTCGCGCTCCGTTGCGCAATTGTTGTGGTTAGTGCTTATCCGTAAAATTTTGATTATAGAACCGAGCTGTTGAGCCCCCTTTTATGCCGAGCCTGCGACTGATGAGGGTGTTAAGGTAGCAGCACTTTATTTGGCCTCCCTGACTTGTGAGATTATCGTGACCCGGCACACCTTCGCTGTTTTGGCGCACGATCAGTGGGAGCTAGCCGAGACCCTCATCACGTCGCTATGTCATCGCGATGTCCGGGTCGTCGTGCACCTCAACGTCGATGACACCGCCGCTGTTCTGGGGGCTCACCCGGCGTTGCGCGCCGCGGGGCTGGTGCCGAGGGTGGAGGTCTCATGGGGGACCTTTAGTCTGCTTGACGCTCAGTTGAATCTGCTCTCTGCGGCGGTAGCGCAGGACACCGACTACGTCCATCTACTCTCTGGGAAAGACCTACTGCTGAAGCCGATCTCGCGACTGATCGAGTTCTTCGATGACCATGCTGGCGCCGAGTTCGTCCACGTCAATCCTGTCGTTGACACCACCCGTGTGCGCAGTCGCGTTTCCCGCTTGCATAGCGATACGTTGATTGGGGGCAAGAATGTCGATGGGCCACTGGGGCTTGGCATGCGGGCGGCGCAGAAGGCATCGCTTGCCGCTCAACGGGTGGCCGGCGTGGACCGCACCAAGGCGTGGGGGCGCCCCGTGCGGTCGGGGTC
>JBATUU010000418.1:0-2667 GCA_049671385.1 Ornithinimicrobium sp.
CCGGCCTGCAGCATGACGACGACCCTCGATGGGCACACGATCTGCTCAAGCGCACCGCAGAGGGAATGGCAGGCGCCACCTTCGTCGCAACGATAGGTGGCTGGTGCCGATCCTGCGATGTCAAGGCCTGCTGTCCGCTACAGCCGGAAGGGGACCGGCAATGAGCGATGCATTCGAAAGGGCCCCGCTCGGTGGGGGATCGGTCGATGACCGTTGGGCCAGACCACCCGACGCGGTTGTTCGGCCGAGGTGGTCAGCACAGCACATTGCGGACGCTCTGGGGTCCCCGCCCCCTACTGCAGAGCAGTGCGCTGTGATCGAGGCCCCGATGACCTCGATGCTCGTCGTGGCCGGTGCCGGCTCTGGCAAGACCGAGACGATGGCGGGCCGGGTCTTATGGCTGGTCGCCAACGGTTTGGTCGAGCCCGCAGAAGTGCTGGGGCTGACCTTCACCCGCAAGGCTTCGATCGAGTTGTCCCATCGCTTGAGCGAGAAGATGCGCACGCTGAAGGCCAGCGAACTGTGGGTCGCCGAGTCGGCGCAGGCACAGCAACGTGAGGCCGGAGAGCTCGGGCTGGCGCCCACAGTCTCGACCTACCATGCCTACGCTGGCCGCATCGTTGCCGAGCATGGACTGCGTCGAGGTGTGGAACCGCATGTTCGGCTGCTCACCGAGGCGGCGACCTGGCAGATCGCGCATGAAGTGGTGACGTCATTCACCGGAGCGATGGATGGCATGGATTTGGCTGAGTCGACGGTCGTGCAGGCCGTCCTGAGTGTCTGCGGAGAACTCAGCGAACACTTGGTGCAGCCATCCGAGATGGAGACCTGGCTGTACGAGCACGCCGCAGCGGTGGAGAACCTACCCGGGGAAAGCGGGAAGAAAGCTACCAAAGAAGGCGGTGCACTCGGGCAGATATTGCGCAAGAAGGCCCTTGTCGTGCCGCTCGTGCAGGCGTACCAGGAAGCGAAGCGGCGGCGGTCGGCAATGGACTTTGCAGACCAAATGGCGATCGCTGCCCGGCTGGCTCGCGAATCCCCCGACGTTGGTCGCAGCGAACGCCACCGATACAAGGTCGTGTTACTCGATGAGTTCCAGGACACATCGGAAGCACAGATGGTGTTGCTGTCCTCACTGTTCGGCTCGGCCGAGCCCGGTGAGCCCAGGGTGCCGGTGGTGGCTGTCGGTGATCCACATCAGTCCATCTACGGGTGGCGGGGGGCCAGCGCGACGACCTTGCGTCGATTTCCTCGCGCCTTCGCGCCGAGCGATGCGCTTGAAACACCGGTGCGCTCGCTGTCCACCTCGTGGCGCAACTCATCGGCCGTGCTCGAGGCTGCCAACGCTGTTGCCGAGCCCCTACGCCGCGCGAGCGTCATCCCGGTGCAGGAACTGCAGTCGGCGCCGGGAGCGGGGCTGGGCCGGGTAGATGTGCTGCGCGCGGCAACCCACCGCGAGGAGGCTGCTGCGGTAGCGACGTGGATCAGGAAGCAATGGTTTGACGACCGGGGTCAGTGGAGTGGCCAATCCGCTGCGGTGCTGTGCCGTAGCCGTGCCCAGTTCGACACCGTCGTGCCCGCGCTGCGCGAGGCGGGCCTTCCGGTGGAGGTTGTGGGCCTCGGTGGGTTGCTCAATGCACCGGAACTGGTCGATCTCGTGTCGTTGCTGTGGACAGTGCAAGAGCCGACGCGCGGGGAGGCGGTCATCCGGTTGCTGGTCGGTCCGGTCTGCCGACTCGGCGCTGCAGATCTCGACGCGCTCTGGGAGTGGGCGCGCGTCTTGGTGCGAGACCATCGCGATGAACAGGCCAGTTTGGGCGAGGCGCTCGATCACCTGCCGCGCCGCGGTTGGGTGTCATCCAGCGGCAAGACGCTGAGTGAATCGGCCTGGCGCCGATTGAGTGCCGTAGGTCAAGCGGTTGCCCGAATCCGCTCCATGGTCGGCTTGCCCCTGCCAGATCTATTGGTCGAGGCCGAGCGATCCATTGGCCTCGACGTTGAGGTTGCCGCTGATCCGGATGTGCCGCAGGGCTGGGGTCGAGCACACCTCGATGCACTCATTGACATAGCGAGCGGCTTCGCAGCGACGGCCGACCGCCCAACGCTTGGCGGATTCCTGAGTTGGCTCGATGCGGCCAGAGCCCACGAGCGCGCTCTGGAGGATGTCGAGATCCCCGAGCTCGCTGAGGTCAGCGTGTCCACCGGCTCGATTCAGGTGCTGACCGTGCACGCAGCCAAAGGTCTGGAATGGGACGTCGTCGCCGTTCCCGGCTTAGCTGACGGGATCTTTCCGGTGATCAGAGGTGCCGGGAAATTCGACCAGGCGGCCGCAGACCGAGTGTTCGAGGCCGATCGAGTCCGCGACGGATCCGATCCCGAACAACGCCACGGCCAGCCGCGACCGGGTCAGCCGTTGCTTGCGGACGGGTGGACATACGCCCCATTTGCGCACCGAGGCTGGATCACGGGCATCGGTGCACTGCCGTATGCACTCCGGGGAGACCGCGAGGGCCTACCGATGCTCGACCTAGCAGTTGATAGCACACAGGCGCTGACGCGGGCCCTGGACGACGTCTCATCCCTGGGGGTCGGCCACCGAGAGATGGAGGAACGACGGCTGGCTTATGTGGCGTTGACCCGGTCCCGGCGCGCCATGTTGCTCAGCGC
>JBATUU010000419.1:0-12964 GCA_049671385.1 Ornithinimicrobium sp.
GGGTCTTACCACGCTCGCCCATGTCGGCGATCGTCGTGAAGATCGCCTCGGCGTCAGCCTCGATCTGGTCGGTGAGCGCCTCGACGTACCAGGAGCCGCCCAGTGGGTCAGCAACGTTGACGACCCCGGTCTCCTCCATCAACACCTGTTGGGTCCGCAGGGCCACCTCGGCGCTTTGCTCGCTCGGTAGCGCCAGCGTCTCATCGAGGGCATTCGTATGCAGCGAGTTCGTCCCCCCGAGCACCGCCGCCAAAGCCTGCACAGACGTGCGCACGACGTTGTTCAGCGGCTGCTGCGCAGTCAACGAAACACCGGCCGTCTGGGTGTGGAAGCGCAGCCACATCGCCTTCTGGGAGGTGGCTCCATACACGTCGCGGGTCCACCGTGCCCAAATGCGGCGGGCCGCGCGGAACTTCGCGATCTCTTCGAAGAAGTCCAGATGGGAGTCGAAGAAGAACGACAGACCCGGGGCAAAAGCGTCGATATCAAGACCTCGGGACTGTCCGAGCTCAAGATAGCCAAAGCCGTCAGCAAGGGTGAACGCCAGCTCCTGGGCAGCCGTGGCCCCTGCCTCCCGGATGTGATAACCCGAGACGGACAGCGGCTTGTACGCCGGGATCTCGCGCGAGGTGTACTCCATCAAGTCGCCGATCAGGCGCAGGTGCGGCTCGGGCGGGAAGAGCCACTCCTTCTGTGCGATGTACTCCTTGAAGATGTCGGTCTGCAACGTGCCGTTCAGGGTCCCGACATCGACCCCCTGTCGCTCAGCAGCGGCGAGGTACATGCAGAACACCGGCACCGCTGGCCCGCTGATCGTCATCGACGTCGTGACGTCGGACAGGCGGATATCGCTGAACAGCACGTCCATGTCACTGGCCGAGTCAATGGCGACGCCACAGTGGCCGACTTCGCCGAGGGACTGCGCCTCATCGGAGTCGCGGCCCATCAAGGTCGGCATGTCGAAAGCAACCGAAAGCCCTCCGCCACCGCCAGCCAAGAGCATCTTGTAGCGCTCATTGGTCTGCTGCGCGTTACCGAAGCCGGCGAATTGGCGAATCGTCCACGGCCGGCCGCGATAGCCGGTGGCATGCAACCCTCGGGTGAACGGGAACTCTCCAGGCCAGCCGATCCGCTCCATCCGTTCATCGACCGCCTCAACCTCGGCGCTGGGCCCGTACACGGGCTCGACCTCCTCCCCGGAGAGGGTCGTGAAGTCGGCGTCCCGCACCCGCCCCGCGGCGAGGGCTTCGGCATACCGGGCCTCCCAGGCAGCTTTGCCGGAGGAAGAAGCGGCGGGCTCGCTGGAGCGGGGGTCAACAGCGCTGTGTGACATGTCGCTACCATAGCGCCGGTGGGTCCCTTGCCCTGGGGGAAAGCGCGCTCTGGTTCACCTGCGAAGGCGGGTCTCGCGGTGCTACTTTGCACTCATGGCAAAGGCGCCGACCAGCCAACAGACGTCCGCCGATGTTGCCGAGCCGGGGGTTTGGGCGGCACGTATCGCCGCGCTCGGACCGGGGATCTTGATGGCATCGGCTGCGATCGGCGGCTCGCACCTGATCTCTTCGACGCAGGCTGGAGCCCGGTTCGGCTGGCAGTTGGCCTTCGTGATCGTGCTGGCCAATCTGTTGAAGTACCCGTTCTTCAGATTCGGCCCGCAGTACACGATGGAAAGCGGCCTCTCGCTGGTCGAGGGCTATGCCAAAAAGGGACGGGCATACCTATGGGTCTTCTTCATTCTGGCCACCGTGAGCTCGGTCATCTCAACCGCTGGAGTCGGTTTGCTCGGGGCAGTGATCCTCGGTTTCATGTTGCCGGACTCCTTCGCGCCAGGCATACCGGCGTTGGCTACCGCCATGATGGCTTCGGCGTGGGTTCTCCTGATCGCTGGGCACTACCGGGCCTTGGACGCGGTCACCAAGGTCATCATCGTCACGCTGACACTGGCAACCGTGGTGGCCACGTTCATGGCCGCATCAGCCGGCTCCGAGCGCGTGGCTGGATTCGTTGAGCCGACTCCGTGGACATGGGCGACACTGCCCTTCCTGGTCGCGATCATGGGGTGGATGCCCGCCCCGATCGAGATCAGCGCGCTGAACTCGTTGTGGATTCAGGCCAAACAGAAGCTGCACTCCAGCAAGACCAAAGACGTCATCTTCGATTTCAATGTCGGCTACGTGACCTCTGCGGGGTTGGCACTGTTTTTCCTTGCACTCGGCGCCCTGGTGCAGTACGGCTCGGGCGTCGAGTTCGCGAGCGAGGGCGGTGCCTACGTCGATCAGTTGCTGCAGATGTATGGCACCGCGATCGGTGAGTGGGCCATTCCGTTGATGGCGGTGATCGCCTTTGCGTGCATGTACGGCACGGTGATTACGGTCATCGATGGGTATGCCCGCGCCTGTGCCGAGTCGCTGCGGCTACTGCGTGGTGAATCTGACTTCAGCAAGCGCTCGCTGAACCTGTGGCTCAGCGGCATCGCGGGGGTGGGGTTGGTGATCATCGTGGCGATGAGCGCCTCGCTGGCGACCATGTTGACCTTCGCCATGATCAGCGCCTTCATCACCGCGCCGGTCTTTGCCTGGTTGAACTTCAGTCTGGTCCGCGGCGAGGGATCGCTGACTCCCATGCTGCGCTACCTCTCCTATGCGGGGCTGGTCTATCTGGCCGGGGTCGCGGGACTGTTCTTGCTCAACTTCGCTGGCTTCCTCGGCTAGCCCGGGGCCCGCTGAGAATGCGCTCCAGGCCGAGGTAGCCCAGCACAAGCACCGCAAGCACCAGCGTGACGTGGAGCAGGAGTGCGAGCGCGACGCCGATGATCAGTCCCGCGGCCCACTGTTTGCCCCACCCGATCGAGAGCACCGAAGGCACGATCACAGCGAATACTGCGCCCCACACAAGCTCGGCGAGCGTTGCTTGCTCACCCATCCAGGGCAGTACATTCCACACGTCGAAGAGATCCAACGTCGCGATGCCGCCGAGCACGCTAACTATGCCAAGTGTCGCGATCAGGGCAACCCGCTTGGCGACCTCAGGAGCATTCCACATCGTGGCCACCGTGACCGCCGACCACATCAGCAAGGCCCGGACCTTGCCGGTTCCCAGACCGATCATCGCCTCGCGGAAGATGAAGTCGGCCTCGGAGCGACTCACCTCCGGCCCGGTGTACTGCTTGGGTCCGATCATCGCATCGTGCAGCACCGCGGCGGGTAGGAAGAGCCCACTGCGAGGCACAAGCCACGTGAAGATGCTCGGCACCGACGCCAGATCAGTGGAGAACGTACGCCGATCGGTGGGAGCGACGAAAGACTCGCTGTATCCATCGGCGTCGTAGCCAATTCGCCGCAGCACGGTGAAGTCGCGGCCATCGACACTGCGCAGTTCCAGCCGCAGTGGTCCGCCATCCTCGGCGTCGAAGAATCTACCCACGGCGAACCATCCTGACCTCGGTGATTCCATCGTGACCATCAAAAATCTCGGCTCCATCAAGCGCGAACTCGTGCCGTTGGTAGAAGCGGATGGCGCGGGCATTGCCCCGGGCAACCCACAAATATGCCGGTCCGCCGCCAAGGACCTCGCTCATCAGCCGGTCTGCCAATCCGGTGCCCTGATGCTCAGGCACAAGGTTCAGCGACCACAACTGCAAGCCGGCTGGAGGGTCAGCGTCGCGCGCGGGTCCCACGCTCATGAAGCCCACGATCTGCCCACTTCGATGCTCCGCGATCCGAGTGACTTCACCGAGGGGGCCAGGCCCGGTGGCTTCTCCACCCTCGCCCACGTCGCGCTCCAGCCGGCGACGCCAGCCTGCCTCAAAGCGTGCGGGCGAGAGAGCGGCATAGGCGGCCGGGTCCATCACCTCGGCATATGTTGCCTGCCAGACGGCGCAGTGCACCCGACCGAGTGCCGCCGCGTCGGCAAGCGCCGGCGCTCGAACGACATACGAGCTCGCGTCCATCCAGGGACCCTACCCCCAGCGTCAGCTCAGCTCGGCAAGCACATTCTCGGCGGCAGCGTAGGGATCGATCTGTCCTGCCGCGACCTGATCGGCGAGGTGGGGTAATGCCTCACCGGAGTCCAACTGGCCAATCTTTCGCTGCAATTTGGCCAGGACGATGGCCTCGACCTCTCGGCGTGCGCGAGCCGCTCGCCGAGCATGGAGCGCCCCACTGGCCACTCCATGCGAGCGATGCTTGGCCAAGGCTTCCATCACCTCATCGCGCCCTTCGGCGCGATCCGCGATGGTCTTCAGCACCGGCGGGCGCCACACTCCCGGCTCGCTGCGGTCACCGAGAGAGATCATGTGGCGCAACTCCCGCACCGTGGCGTCGGCACCATCTCGGTCCGCCTTGTTGACCACGAACACATCACCGACCTCGAGGATGCCGGCTTTAGCCGCTTGCACGCCATCGCCCATACCCGGCGCCAGCAGCACCACGGTGGTGTCGGCCAGTCCGGCAATCTCGACCTCGCTCTGCCCGACCCCCACGGTTTCGACAATCACCACGTCGCAGCCGGCACCATCGAGCACGCGCAGCGCCTGGGGCGTGGCCCAGGACAGTCCGCCGAGATGACCTCGGCTGGCCATCGAGCGCACGTATACCTCAGGGTCGGCGGAGTGATCCACCATCCTGATCCTGTCTCCCAGCAGCGCACCCCCGGAGAACGGTGACGAGGGATCCACGGCGAGGACGCCGACCCTTTTGCCTTCCTCTCGAAAAGCGTGGACCAGCATCGTCGTGGTCGTCGACTTGCCCACACCGGGGCTGCCGGTCAGCCCGATGATCGAGGCGTGTCCAGTATGCGGGGCCAGTGACGCCATGATCTGTGGCAGAGCGGGGTCCCCGTTCTCGACCAGCGTGATCAGTCGGGCTACCGCACGCGGTGACGCCGCGCGCGCTGCGGCGACCAATGCGTCGACATCAACCTCCCGCGCACGGCGCATAGATCAGTGCCCGACCGCTAGGCAGTAGCTGAGCTGGAGGCCTCATCAGCGGCACGAGCCACCTCGGCCTGCCGGGCTGGCACCCGAACGATCAGGGCATCACCCTGGCCGCCACCACCACACAACGCAGCAGCGCCCACCCCACCACCGCGGCGCCTCAATTCCAACGCAAGATGCAGCACGATCCGAGCCCCGGACACCCCGATCGGGTGCCCGACGGCGATCGCCCCACCATTGACGTTGACGACGGAGGCATCCACGCCCAACTCGCCCATCGAGGCCAAACCCACGGAGGCGAAGGCTTCGTTGATCTCGATCAGATCGAGATCCCCGGGCTCGATACCCTCCTTGGCGCAGGCTGCAGCGATCGCGCGCGACGGCTGTGACTGCAGACTGGAATCGGGTCCGGCCACGACGCCATGGGCACCAATCTGCGCCAACGGCGTCAGGCCCAACTCGCCGGCCTTGGTCTCACTCATGACGACCACGGCGCAGGCACCGTCGCTGATCGGCGACGCAGAGCCCGCAGTGATGGTGCCCTCAGGGCTGAAAGCCGGCGGTAGCTTGGCCAGCGACTCCGTCGTGGTCGAGGGGCGGACACCCTCATCAGCATCGAAGACCACAGGCTCACCGCGACGCTGCGGGATCGTCACCGCAACGATCTCCTCATCGAACACCCCTCGCTCCTGAGCATCGGCCGCTCGTTGATGGCTGCGAGCTGCAAAGGCATCCTGTGTCTCGCGGCTAAAACTAGCCCGCTCATCATCGGCGTTGACCTGCTCAGTGAGTCCGCCCATCGCTTGATCGGTGAAGGCGTCCCATAGACCATCGAAGGCCATGTGGTCGTGCATCGTCACATCGCCGAACTTGTGGCCCGTTCGACTCTTGGGCAGCAGGTGTGGTGCGTTCGTCATCGACTCCTGACCACCTGCGACCACGATTTCGAACTCTCCTGCCCGGATCAGCTGATCGGCGAGCGCGATGGCATCCAGGCCGGACAGACACACCTTGTTGATGCTGAGTGCCGGCACCGACATCGGGATGCCGCCGGCAACTGCCGCCTGTCTGGCCGGGATCTGCCCCGAGCCCGCAGTCAGCACTTGTCCCATGATCACGTAGTCCACCTGGTCCCCGGTCACCCCGGAGCGTTCCAGGGCGGCGGCGATCGCCATTCCCCCCAACTCCACGGCGGAAAGGTCCTTGAGCGATCCCAACAGGCGGCCGAACGGGGTGCGTGCCCCAGCAACGATGACGGACATGGCTGTCACTGTAACGGCGAAGCCACTACGTCACGATACCTGCGATCACAGTTGCGCTCACTGACATCGACCTCAGTCTGGTCGCGGACTCCGCCGCAGTGCCCGCTTTGAGAGGGTCCGCATCCAGCAGTACGACATCCCCTTGCTCACCCGGACGCAGCCGGCCGCCATCCACGCTGGCCGCCAAGGCTTCACGCGCAGTCAGTGATTGCGCCGGATGCCAGGCTTGTTCGTTGGGCAGGCCTCGATGAACCGCCGCTGACATCGCCAACCATGGGTCCAGGCGCGCGACCGGGGCATCGGAGCCCAGCACGAGAGGTATGCCGTGTCGCAAGAATGCGGCGACCATGAAGGCTCGCTCGCTGCGGTCGGGCCAGCATTGCTGCGTCACATCTCGATCATCCAGCAAGTGAGCGGGCTGCACACTGGCCGTGACCGGAAGTTGAGCCCAACGCCTCAGGTCCGCCGTGCGCATCAGCTGAGCATGCTCAATCGTGCCGGTGGCACCGGTTGCCTCGAAGACGTCGAGCACCGAAGCCACCGCTGCATCGCCGATCGCGTGCAGTGCCGCGCTGAGTCCGTGGTTATGGGCACGACCGACGAGTTCGACCATTTCAGCAGTGCTGAAATTGGCCCGGCCGGCCGGGTCCCCCAGATCTGCAGCATCAGCATAGGGCTCACAGCACCACGCTGTCCGGGTGTTCAACGAGCCATCGGAAATGATCTTCAGCGGACCTTGAGTGGCCAGACCACCCGTGCCCGGTAGATGAGTCCCGGTACGCCATCCCAACGAGATGATCTCCTCCAACCGCGAGGGGTAGACGCCCGTTCGCACGCGAAGCGGACCGACCCCTGCAGCATACCGCGCGGGCCACTGCTCCCACGGGCGAGCAAACTCAAGATCCACGATGCCAACGACCCCCATCTCACGGGCGCGCCGCACGGCAATCCCGATCGAGGCTTCGGTCTCCGCTTCGGCCCCAGGCAGAGAGTCGAGCAGCGCGTAGGTGTCAAACCACTCGTCCTCGGCGATCAACTCCTCTGAAGGGATGCGTCCGAGCATGCGTTGACCGGCCGAGTTGACCCAACCGTGGTGACCATCCCCACTGATCAGGACCACTGGCGTATCTCCGGAGACGGCGTCGAGGGCGGCTACCGTCGGCTGCTCCGCCCATCCGGCGCTGCGGTGACCCCACCCGCTGAGCACCCCGGTGGGCGTGTGAGCACCTCCGTTGGCCAAGGCGCTGGCGACCATCGAGCACGCATGCTCGGGACTGTGCGCCGGACTCGTGTCCAGCCGGGCATACCCCAAAGCCCACTGCGTCATATGCACGTGTTGATCCCAGAGCCCTGGGATGGCCCAGCGGCCCTGAGCGTGCAGCTCGGGCACCGAGGCCCCCACTTCGAGGGCGCCTGCCGGAGCCACCGAGACGATCGAACCAGACCGAATCAAGATGTCACTGAGTTCTTGGCGATTCCGCTCGTCGCCGCTGCGCGCACTACTGATGGGGCTGTCAGTTGCGTCACGATCCAACGGGACAACGCGTGCCCCACGGATCAGAATGTCACTCACAAGACATCACCAGCCAGTCGATCATGGCGAAACCGTACGCGGTGTGCGCTCTGGGAGGTCAACCAACGAAGCCAGGAGTGCAGGTAGCCTGCTCGCCATGTCCGCAGAAGCCGCGCCCCCTGAGCTCACCCCGTTCGTTTTGGCTATCGATCATGTGGGCATCGCAGTGCCGAGTCTCGACGCAGCCATCGAATTTCATTGCTCCGTGTTCGGCCTCACGGTGACTCACCAAGAGTTCAATGAGGAACAAGGTGTTGCCGAGGCCATGCTGAGCGCTCCTGGCGCCAACCCTGGGGATGCTCAACTTCAACTGCTGGCACCGCTGGGTCCGAAAAGCTCCATCGCGAAGTTCATCGGCCGCAGCGGGCCGGGTCTACAACAACTGGCATACCGGGTCAGTGACGTGGACGCGGCTGCCGAAGCCCTGCGTAGCGCCGGAGTGCGGGTGTTGTATGACACTGCTCGAACCGGCACGGCCGGGTCACGGATCAACTTTGCCCATCCCAAGGACACCGGCGGCGTGTTGATCGAGTTGGTGCAGCTCGCTCCTGCGACCGAGTAGGGCTGCAACATGCGCTCGAGGCGATTCGCTTGCAACTTGTTCACAAGGCACCATCGTGCCAACGGCGTGCTGAGCACTCCCTCTCGGCGCAACTGCGGTCGTGGCGGTCCCGACCTCGCTGCCGATATGGCCATCAAACGCAGCGCAAGGCGTTCCCAGGACTCGGGGAGCCGGTGAGCGGACTGCCACAAAGATGATCCGCCGCTGGAGACCTCAGCAGTGGAGTCGATGCCGAATCCGATCAGCGCGACCGAGCCTGCCGCCGCTCATCCATGCGCCCTAGAGCACACTGAAGCCTGCGGGCAAGGAGCCGCGGCCGGTGGCAGCAAGCAGCAACGGCCCCGCCAGGTCCGCATCAGTCGCGAGACCGCTTACCAGGTGCAGGGTTTCGGTCGCCGCTCCCGGTGGCACGTCCAGAGGTCTCCCCAGAGCTGATGCAAGGTCACAAGTATGGACGGTGAGCTCGAAGGTGCGCGTCGGGAGATAATTGATCAGACGCATGCCGCCGACCGGGGTGCCCAACAACGTTTCACCGTTGTGGCCCGCGAGCCCGGCGATAGCCCTCTGCACTATCTGGGCGATGGTGGTAGCGGGATCTTCGCCCAGGGCTGCACCTGCGTCACGACCACGCTGAGCGACCGCGGCCTCACCACCGAGGCCCTCCAAGGCCCTCGGGAAGTACTCGACCGACGTACTCACGTCCACGGCAGTCGCGGGGTGAGCTAGGTATGCCTCTACCGTCAGCAACGCTCGACTCGTATGCCCCACGAGGTCGCGGACCGTCCACTGGCCCAAAGCGGGTTCAGCCCAGCGGCCGTGACCGTACGGCACAACCTGTGCGAACCACTGGGCCGCCTGGCCGAACGCATCGCGAACCCGGCTCCAGTCTTCGGTGCCCATGAGGACACCTTCGTGGCCCTCACCCGTAAGCTCTTTCACAACCTCAGTCATCCGTCGACCAGGTCAGCGTCGACCTCAGTGGGCAACTCACCAACGTCGGGAGCGAGGATCCCGACTATCTCTTGCAGCGCCCGGCGCACCATCGTCTCCCCCACCCACAAGTGTTTGCAGTCTTCGATGCCCTTGATACGAGCCTGAGTAAGCGGCGCGAATCTCTCCCGAGCCTCCTGCGGTCGCAGGAAGTCATCGAACTCGGGCACCAAAGCAGTGACCGGCCTGCCGAAATCGGCCCACGCCCGCAGGTGCTCATCCTGCACTTTGCGCAGCGGCGGACTCAGCAAGATAGCGCCCTCGATGGAGGGGTCGGTGCCGTGCATCAGGGCCAAGTCCGTGCCGAACGACCACCCGAGAAGCCACCTGTTCGCCAACGCCGGAGACTCGTGGAACTCGGCGTATTCGATCGCCGCCGCGACATCGAAGCGCTCACCGATCCCTTCATCGAACGTGCCCTCGCTGGTGCCGCGCGGAGACGATGTCCCCCGCGTGTTGAAACGCAGAACAGCAACGTCGGCCAGCGCCGGCAACCGGTATGAGGCCTTCTTCAGCACGTGCGAGTCCATGAAGCCACCCTCGGTCGGCAAGGGATGCAGGGTCACCAGTGTGGCCACCGGGTCGCGCTCTGGCGGCAGAGCCAACTCACCCACCAGCGTCAGGCCATCAGCCGTGTGCAACTCGATGTCCTCGCGCCTGGCCGCGAGAATCGTGTTGGACCTGACCTGCTCAGTTCTACCCATCCCCGCACCCTAGTGTCAGCTGCCGGCTCAGGGCCGGACTCGCTCAGGCGGGCCTAGGCAAAGGAGCCTGGCGGAGTACGCCGGTCGCGGGCGGTCCAACATCGCGTATGCCAGTGGCGCCGGTTCTCCACCCCCTGCATGCTCTGACTCGGCCACACGACGGTGTGCGCAGTGGACGCCAAGACCCGCTGCTGGCACCCGGGACAGACGAATGCTCGTCCGGAGTCATTGCCGCGCACGCCGCGAAAGTGCCACACAGCGCCCGCAAAGTGAACCGTTGGGGCGCTGTCACCCGCACCCTCGTCGCGGCGCTCCACACCTGGACGGGCCGCGGGTCGCCGACGTGGACGATTCGAGCGCGGCATACTCGCGATCTTGCCACGCGACTACAGTTGCGTGCTGTGCGAGTCGTGATTGCCCGATGCAGCGTCGACTATGAGGGTGCGCTGCAAGCCCACCTCCCGCTGGCGACCCGTCTACTGATGGTCAAAGCCGATGGATCGGTCCTCGTGCATTCCGATGGAGGCTCGTACAAGCCGCTGAACTGGATGGCGCCGCCGTGCACGATGACCGAGGTTGAGCCCAGCGATCTGGAGGGTCACCAGGGGGTGAGGTCGGTCTGGCTGGTGCAACACGGCAAGCGCGAGGACACCCTGCGGATCGGCATCCACGAGGTCCTCAGCGACACAGCCCACGATCTAGGTGTTGACCCCGGACTCGTGAAGAGCGGCGTCGAGTCACAGCTGCAAGAGCTCTTGGCCGAGCACATTTCCACTCTCGGGGATGGTTTTCGCCTGCTCCGTCGCGAGTACCCCACGCCGATCGGCCCCGTCGACATCCTGTGCAAAGACGACCAGGAGCGGACGGTCGCGGTCGAGATCAAACGCCGCGGCGACATCGACGGCGTCGAGCAACTCACCCGCTACCTTGAGTTGCTGAACCGCGATTCTCACATCTCACCGGTGACCGGTGTCTTCGCCGCACAGGTGATCCGTCCGCAGGCCCGGACCCTGGCCACCGATCGCGGTATTCGGTGTGTGACCTTGGACTACGACGCCCTGCGCGGCATGGATGATGCGACCGAACGACTCTTCTAGGCTGGCCGGCGCGTGGGGCACGTGCACCCGCCGATAAGGCACAATCGCGGGATGACCCGACGTGCTGCAATCGCCGGACCAAACCCCACCGCAACCGGAGCCGGACAGGCTGCCCTTTCCGCGGGGGGCAATGCCGTCGATGCCGCAATGGCGGCGATGCTGGCCGCATCCGTCACCGAACCAGGCATCATCAGCCCACTCGGCGGCGCATACATCAACATCTGGCCCGAGCATGGGTCTCCCCTCATCATCGACGGCAACGTCGAGATGCCGGGTCGACGAGCTGACCAGACACGCTTCGGCCAAGGACTCATCAAGTGCGTGACGACGTATGGCGGCGGGTTGACCACCTACGTCGGCCCAGGATCGGTGGCAACCCCTGGAATGTTCGCGGGGATGGGGTGGGCACACGAGCATTACGGCAAGGCTCCGTGGGCAGATCTGTTCATCCCGGCAGCGCACGCGGCACGAACGGGCTTCGCCGTCAGCACCACCGCGCAGACCTACAGCACGCTGGTTGCCAACAACATCTTCGCCTGGGACCCGGTGACCAACAGCGTCTACACCAACGACGGCGCACCGTTGCGGGCCGGAGACTTCATCACCGACGACGATCTGGCCGACACGCTGGAGTTGATCGGTGCCGAAGGCGCTCAAGTCGCTTACACCGGGGATGTCGGGCATGCGCTAGCCGATGATGTGCAGGCCCGTGGTGGGCTCCTCACGCGGGCCGACTTGGCGGCATACCAACCGGTGGTGCGGCCCGCACTTCGTGCTCAGTTGGGTCAGTGGGATCTCGCGTGCAACCCACCGCCCGCTATTGGTGGGCCCGTGCTGACCGCGATGTTGCGGTTGCTGGGGGATCTCCCCCGTCCGATCACAGCCGTCGATACGGCCGCCGTGATGCGACGTGTCCTGGACCTGCGACGAGCAAACATCGACGTCGCCGATGACTTGGAAGCTGCCGGGCACGAGCTGCTGCAGCAGATCGCCCAGATGAGTCATGAAATCCTCCCCACACCAGCCTCGACCGCACATGTCTCGGTGGTTGACTCCGACGGCATGGCGTGCGCCATCACGGCCTCCTCCGGCTATGGCTCCGGCATGACCATCCAGGGCACTGGCATGTTGGCCAACAATGCACTCGGCGAGCCGGAGTTGAACCGACGGGGTATGCATACCTTGACACCAGGTGTGCGGATGGCCTCGAACATGGCCCCGACAACCGCCCGGCACAGCGACGGGACCGTCTTGGCGATCGGCACACCTGGCGCCGATCGCATCACGACAGCGCTGGCCCAGGTGCTGCTGCATCTGTGCGTGCACGGCGAAGGACTCCAAGAGGCGATCGATCGCCCTCGGATGCACGTGCGGCACTTGGAGGAAGGATCCGTGCGGATCGACCACGAGCGCGACGATGAGTTGTTGGCGGCGTTGCTCCACGCGGGACTACCGCTCTATGAGCACGAGCCGCACGCGATGTTCTTCGGTGGAGTCGGTGGAGCGCTGCGCAGCGCTGACGGGGCATTGAGCGCGGGGGCTGACCCCCGCCGGGCAGCAGCAACCGCGGTCGGCTGAGATAGCCGGCACTGACTATGACCGACCACACCTTGATCCGTGATCTCACCGAGGAAGCGCTGCGCGATGCGGGCGCCATGAAGTGGGCTGCGACCGCCCCCGGAGTGCTGCCGGCCTGGGTGGCCGAGATGGACTTCGCCCTGGCCGAGCCGATTCACAACGCCGTGATGGCTCATGCCGCACGCGGCAACTTCGGGTATGCCGATCCGCGCGGGCGAGAGCACGTCGCCACCGCGTTGGCTGGCTTCGCCGAGCGGCAGTGGGA
>JBATUU010000420.1:0-11744 GCA_049671385.1 Ornithinimicrobium sp.
GGCCAGTGCTGTGCCGGTGCCGACCACAATGGCGCCGCAGCGGGACCGCAGCAGGTGCACGTCGGCGCGGGCGGCCGCTGAGGTGATCCAGGCGCTGGTCCCATCGGCTGCGGCGATCCGCCCGTCGAGGGTTGCGGCATACTTCCAGGTCACCCAGGGGCGGCCGTTGCTGACCGCGAATGCCCAATGGCGCACGAGTTCTTCGGCCTCGGCCAGTGGCACCCATTCGGTGTCCACGCCGCGCTGCTTCAACCAGGCGGCGCCACCTGCGGCACGAGCGTCGGGGTCAGCGTGTCCGTACACCACCCGCGTGATGCCTGCATCCAATAGCGCCAGGGTGCACGGTGGCGTTCGGCCGTGGTGAGCGCATGGCTCCAAGCTCACGTATGCCGTTCCGCCGGCTGCAGCCGAGCCAGCCTGCGCGAGCGCCACCACCTCGGCATGCGCGGTGCCTGCGCCGCCATGATGACCAGCACCCACGACGGCACCGGCGGAATCGACGATCAGCGCACCGACGCGCGGATTGGGATTCGCCTCGGGGCCGGCCAGGGCTTCCTGCACACAACGCGCGAGAAACACGCCGTCAGTGATCACGTCAGGGTTTTCGTTCTCCACCTCGCACCTCCTCGCGCTGGTCGCCGGTTCGAACTCCGGGGACCGCACAGGTGCGGGGACGGCACACCCGCGGCTGCATGCGTGCAGCGGTGGGAAGACCGCCTCGCGCTGCCTACCATCCGGACTTTCACCGTCGGTTCTGGAGTTTCACCAGATCAACCGGCCGCTGGCTGCGGTCGGGTCGCGGACTATCACCGCCGGTTCGGAGTTGCACCGACCCCGGAGCGCGTTGCTTCTGGGCACGATACCTCTGCGCCAACACGCTGCAAACCCTCGGGTGTGCGGTGGTCAATCCGGCGCAGGGTGCCAACGGTTCGCAACGTGCACTTCCTGCGCTGGGGACCATCAAGTCGTCGCCGGGGGAAGCGACGACGGGAATGCGCCCAGCAGCGAGTAGCGTTGTCGACCCGATGACCACTGGACCCCTGATCGTGCAGTCCGATAAGACCCTGCTACTCGAGGTTGACCACCCCGGCGCCGAGGAAGCGCGCCGAGCCGTGGCGCCCTTTGCCGAGTTGGAGCGGGCTCCGGAGCACATGCATACCTATCGGGTCACGCCGTTGGGGTTGTGGAACGCACGCGCTGCCGGACACGATGCCGAGCAGGTGGTCGACGCGTTGGTCAGGCACAGCCGCTATCCCGTCCCCAACGCACTCCTGGTCGATGTCGCGGAGACCATGGACCGCTATGGCCGGCTGAGCATCGAAAAGTCGGCGCAGAGCGGCCCACAGCAACTGCTGCTGCGCACGACCGACCGCGCCGTGTTGACCGAGATCCTGCGCCACAAAAAAATCCGGCCGTTGCTCGGCGAGCGCATCGATGAAGACACCGTCGCGGTGCACCCCAGCGAGCGCGGCCACCTCAAGCAAGAACTGCTCAAAGTCGGCTGGCCGGCTCAAGACCTTGCCGGGTATGTCGACGGCGAAGCCCACCCCATTGCCCTGGACACCGCCGAGTGGACCCTGCGCCCCTACCAGCAGCAGGCCGTCGACGGCTTTTGGGACGGCGGCTCCGGCGTCGTGGTGCTTCCGTGTGGCGCTGGCAAGACACTGGTGGGCGCCGGGGCGATGGCGAAGTCGGGCACGACGACCTTGATCCTGGTGACCAACACGGTCGCGGCCCGTCAATGGCGCGATGAGCTGCTCGCCCGCACCTCGCTGACCGAGGACGAGATCGGTGAGTACAGCGGGGCCCGCAAAGAGATCCGGCCCGTCACCATCGCCACCTACCAAGTCCTGACTTTGAAGCGCAAGGGCATCTATCCGCACCTGGACCTGCTCGATGCGAAGGACTGGGGATTGATCGTTTATGACGAGGTGCACTTGCTCCCCGCACCGATCTTTCGGATGACCGCCGACCTGCAGGCACGCCGGCGCCTGGGGTTGACGGCAACTCTGGTGCGCGAGGACGGCCGCGAATCCGACGTGTTCTCCCTGATCGGTCCGAAACGTTTCGATGCACCGTGGAAGGACATCGAAGCCCAGGGTTACATCGCCCCCGCCGACTGTGTAGAGGTGCGGGTCACCCTCAGCGACTCGATGCGGATGGCGTATGCCGTGGCCGAGCCCGAGGAGCGCTACCGGTTTGCCTCGTGCGCTGCCGGGAAGGACGGCGTCGTGCAGACGCTGGTGTCCCGTCACGCAGGTGAGCAGACCCTGGTGATCGGGCAATATCTCGATCAACTCGAGTCCTTGGCCGATCGACTGGATGCTCCGCTGATCACCGGACAGACGAGCGTCGCTGAGCGGCAAAAGCTCTTTGGCGCCTTTCGCGAAGGGTCGATCTCGTTGCTCGTGGTCAGCAAGGTCGCCAACTTCTCCATCGACTTGCCCGAGGCTTCGGTGGCCATCCAGGTCTCCGGCACGTTCGGCTCCCGGCAGGAGGAAGCCCAGCGTCTTGGCCGGGTGCTGCGACCCAAAGGCGATGGCCGCACCGCCCACTTCTACACGATCGTGGCCAGGGACACCGTCGACGCCGACTTCGCGGCGCACCGGCAACGGTTCTTGGCCGAGCAGGGGTACGCATACCGGATCATCGATGCAGACGACCTCGGCGACATGAACGACGCGCAGACTGCCCCACTGCGGCCTCCGCCCACGATCTAAGCTGCGCGACAGACAGATTCACGGCATACAGTCGATTGTCAGGAAACTCCCAGAGTGACTCCGGATAATGAACCGATGAGCACACCTGAAGCAACCCTCCTGGTCGTCGAAGACGAGACGAACATCCGCGAGCTCCTGGCTACCAGTTTGAAGTTTGCGGGATTCGAGGTGCACGCCGCCGCCGATGGAGCCACGGCTCTCCAGATGGCTCAGGACCACGACCCCGATCTGGCCGTGATGGACGTGATGCTGCCCGACATGGACGGATTCGCCGTCACCCGGCGGCTGCGCGACACCGGCCGCGAGCTGCCGGTGTTGTTCCTGACCGCACGTGACTCGCTGGAGGACAAGGTCACCGGGCTGACTGTCGGTGGCGATGACTACGTCACCAAGCCGTTCAGCCTGGAGGAAGTCGTCGCACGCATTCGCGCCGTGCTTCGCCGCACCCAGGACGGCGAGCCGGAGGACGACCTGACGCTGCGCGTCGCGGACCTGGAGCTTGACGAGGACAGCCATGAGGTGCGTCGAGGCGGCCGAGTGATCGAGGTCTCCCCCACCGAGTTCAAATTGCTGCGCTACCTCATGGTCAACTCCGGGCGGGTGCTGTCAAAGACGCAGATCTTGGACCACGTCTGGGACTACGACTTCCGCGGCGAGATGGGCATTGTCGAGTCCTACATCTCCTATCTGCGCCGCAAGATCGACAAAGATCCCGACACCGAGCCCCTCATCCACACCAAGCGTGGAGTCGGATACGTGCTCAGAGCCCCTCGCGTGTGATGCGATGGGCTGCATGAGCGAGCGCCCGGACCCAACCTGTGGTCGCCGACTGACCAGGTGAGCACGTGAACCTTGTCGAGGCAGCCAAGCACGGGGTCTACCAACGGCTCCACGGCTTATCGCTGACCAAGCGCCTCGTGGCCGTGGTGGTGTTGATGGTGCTGGTCGCCTATGTGGTGACGACATCGATCACCATCATGCTGCTGCGCGGCGAACTGATGGAGCGGATGGACGACGAGCTCACTCAGTACGTGGGGCCGCTCGGTCAGGCCGCATATGCCCAGTCGGTGCAGGGTGGGTCGTTCGTGGCCCCCGGAGTGCCCAACAACTACTACGTCGAGATCACTCCGCGCGCTGCGGAATCCACACCTTTCCCGTTCGTCACCGAGGCCACGAACCCCGATCACCCCGACCTGCCACGGATCGAGTTCGACGATCCGAGCATCGGCGGAGGTCCCTTCACCGTTCAGTCCGCCTCGGGCGGCACTCAGTGGCGGGCTACCACCGAGCAACTGTCGAATGGCGTTGGCACCGTCACTGTTGCGCTCCCCACCACGCCGGTCGAGCAGACCGTTCGCCAGCTATGGGTCTTGACGGTGCTGGTGGGCCTGGCGACTCTGCTCGCCGTCGCAGCGATCGGCTGGTGGCTTGTCCGCCGAGCATTCCGCCCGTTGACCAGGATCGAAGACACCGCCTCGGCGATTGCAGCCGGAGACCTGACGCGCCGCATACCGCCGCCTGGGGCCGCCGACGAAGTGGCCTCGCTATCGGACTCGCTGAACACCATGTTGGCCGATATCGAGCAAGCGTTCGTCGTACGCAAGGCCTCCGAGCAACGGATGCGACAGTTCGTCGCCGACGCCTCGCACGAGTTACGCACGCCGTTGGCGACGGTCCGCGGGTATGCCGAGCTGTACCGATTTGGTGCTGTGCGCGAGCCCGAGGAGGTCGCCACCGCGATGCGGCGGATCGAGGACGAGGCAACCAGGATGACCCGGCTGGTGGAGTCTTTGCTGATGCTGACCCGCTGGGACAGCGCTGGCCAGATGGAGCGCGAGCCGGTTGACCTCACCGTGTTGACCTCGGATGTGGTGCAAGACGCCAAGGTGCGGGCACCTGATCGCAATGTCACCCTGTGCCGACTGGGCACAGGCAGCGCCGCGACGGTCGTCGTCGGGGACGATGGTGCACTGCGACAAGTGCTGACCAACCTGGTCGCCAACGCCATCGCGCATACTCCGGAGGGCACGGACATCGAGGTTGCTCTGGGGGTGCAGG
This sequence comes from Ornithinimicrobium sp., assembly GCA_049671385.1. Taxonomy (GTDB): domain Bacteria; phylum Actinomycetota; class Actinomycetes; order Actinomycetales; family Dermatophilaceae; genus Ornithinicoccus. The sequence goes on from JBATUU010000420.1 coordinate 4,779, forward strand.
CCGCGCAGTGCGTCGTCGAGGTACGCGATCACGGCGAAGGTATCGATGCCGAAGCGGCCGAGCGGGTCTTCGAGCGGTTCTATCGGGCCGACGCCGGGCGCACTCGGGAGCGTGGAGGCACCGGGCTAGGGCTAGCCATCGTGGCGACGATCGTGGCGCGGCACGGGGGCACTGTGCGGCACTCATCCACTCCGGGCGGGGGGGCGACCTTCCGAGTCGAGCTGCCTCTTCAGCCGGTCAACGAGCGGCCCCTCGACAGCGAGGACGACGACGCTGGGGCCACGCCGGCCCAGCCGCCCAGCGACGTGGCAACGGTCGGTTTTCACCCACGCTGAGCCGGTGGCGCGACAGCACGTCCAGCGCGCGCACAGTTGATGCACAGTCCGCACCGAGACCGCGGGTGTCTGATAGGGGATACACCGATCTCATCGTCACATCACCACGGAAGGCACCATGTCCTCGACCCGAACTGGTCGACGCATCCGCATCGTCGACCTCTTTGCCATCTCAGCCCTCTCTGCCGTGCTCGCGGCGGGTGGGACCTACGGTTTGGTAGCCAGCGGTGATCAGGAAGCCAGCGTGGTGGAACCGGGTGCGAGCCAGGCGGCCAACGACGCTGAAGCCACGGTCACGCCAGCCAGCATCACCGGCGATCTGGACTGGACGCAGGTCGCCGATCAGGTCTCCCCGAGCGTTGTCTCGATCCAGGTCCTCACTGCCCAGGGTGGCGGCGAGGGCTCCGGTGTGGTCTGGGACTCCGATGGACGCATCGTGACCAACGCTCACGTCGTCGATGGTGGTCAAGAAGTGCGGGTCACCCTCAGTGACGGTCGCAGCTATCCGGCTGATATCGCCGGCTCCGACCCCGCCACGGACCTCGCGGTGTTGCAACTGACCGAGGTGCCGGATGATCTGAGCCCGATCACGGTCGGCGATGACCAGGCACTGACTGTCGGCAACCCGGTGATGGCCATCGGCAACCCACTAGGCCTCTCTGGCACCGTGACCACCGGCATCGTCAGCGCCCTGGATCGGCCGGTGAGCACCGCGCCCGCATCGAACGATCCCAATAGCGGTGCAGTCACCAACGCGATCCAGACCAGCGCGGCGATCAACCCCGGCAACTCAGGCGGAGCGCTCGTGGACGGGGCCGGCCAGTTGGTCGGCATCAACTCGGCTATCGCCTCACTGCCGACGGGCGGCGGCGGCCAAAGCGGCAACATCGGTATCGGTTTTGCCATCCCGATGGCTACGGCCAACGGAATTATCGATCAGCTCATCGAGACCGGCACGGCCGAACACGCGTTCCTCGGCGTCGGTCTCACCTCCGGCGAGGACAGCAGCGACGGAGCAGTGCTGACCGGCGCAGAGGTCACGTCGGTGGAGCCGGGATCGCCCGCTGCTGGAGCCGACTTGCAACCCGGCGACGTCATCGTCTCGATCGATGGCGAGCGGGTGCCCAGCTCGACCGCGCTCGTCGCCCAAGTGCGTGAACGCGCCTCCGGCTCGAACGCCACGATCGGCTATGTGCGCGATGGTGAGACGGCTGAAGCCACCGTCACGCTGGACACTCGACCCGATACCGGCGGATGATTGGCGGCGTAAACTTCACCGACCCATTCATCGCGCACCACCAGGAGCCTTGATGCACCCCACCCACTTGCCGTTGCGCCTCGCCACTGGAGCCTTCATCCTCAACTCGGGCATCATGAAGCTCGGAGCCGACGAAGAGACCGCCGAGGGCGTTCACGGCATGGCCACCACGGCATACCCGATGTTCAAGGACATCAAGCCCAAGGACTTCACCGAGATGTTGGCCTACGGCGAGATCGCCTTGGGCACGGCGCTGCTGGTGCCCAAGGTTCCTTCGGGCGTGGCGGGCACCGCCCTTGCCGGTTTCGGCGTCTCGCTGCTCGGGCTCTACTGGCAGGTCCCCGGCATGCGCCAGGAGAACAGCGTCCGCCCCACCCCCGATGGACTGGCGATCGCCAAGGACTCGTGGTTGGTGGGGATTGGCGTGACCCTGGCCATGCAGAGCGCGTTCGGGGCAGCCAAGTCGGCGGCCAAGAGCGCCACCGGGTCGGCTAAGGACCTGGCGAGCAGCACCAAGAACGCGATGCCGTTCAGCTGAGCGACCTCCCGTCAGCCCTGCGGGCACCGTGGTTATCGCGGGCCCGTAGGCTGGCGGTGTCCAGCGACGAAGGCACAGGTGTGATGCAACCAGAAAAAATGAGACCTCGGGCGACGGGGCTCATCGTGGGCATCTGGGTCGTCCAGGCGGCGATCGCCGCACTCTGGGTCGGCACCAGCCTTCTTGAGGATGCCAGTTTTTGGGTATGGCCTTTTGGGGCGGCTTGGGCGTCGATCGCTGTGCTCATGGCGATCCGTGCGCGGCGCCAGTGGGTCGAGGCTGACGAGAGTGGTATCTCAGTGCAGGCTGGGTTCCGGCCCCGGTGGACGTGGCAGTGGCAGCAGATCGGCGACGTCACCCCTGAGCCGGCCGGACCGCTGGTCACCCACCTCGCGGTGGTTGGTCGCGACGGGCAAGTCGCCGAGACGCCGCTGGCCAAAGGCGATACCCGACTCCGCGAGGTGTGGCTGGCTCGCACGCGTGAGGGCGAAGCGCCCGCGGCGGCGCAAGCGAACTAGGGCACGTTTCGTGAGTACCGAGCCGCAGTGGGCCCTGGCGCAGGCTCGGGCTCAGTGTCATGCCGACCTGTGGGCGCTGGCTCCGGACGCCCCGGAGGATCTCGTCGACTCCGAGTGCATGTTCGTCATCCGCAGTTGGACCGAGCCGCACCGCGCCTACCACGGGCTGCGACATGTGGCAGACATGCTCAGCGTCCTGCAACGGCTCGCGCGCTCGCTTCCCACACTCGATGAGCACTCGCTGTCGTTGGCGCGGGGAGCCACGTGGTATCACGACGTAACCTACGATCCGCGGGCAACTCCGGGTAGCAACGAGCAGCGAAGCGCCACCCTGGCCCGTGATCATCTGCACCGCTTGGGCGCGGCAGATCAGGACGTGGATGCCGTCGAGGCATTGGTCGTGATGACGGCTGATCATCAGGCGCAAGCACCTCTTCCTGGGTTGTCGCCCGATCTCCTCGATGCCTTCCATGACGCTGACCTGTGGATCTTGTCATCGCCAGCCCAGCGCTACCGGGAGTACGCACGGCAGATTCGCGACGAATACGCACACGTCCCGGCGAAGCTTTTTGCCTCCGGCCGCACGATCATTTTGCGCAACTTCATAACACGCGAGCATGTGTATCGGACGGCGTATGCGCGTGCCCACTGGGAGGACGAAGCCCGGCAGAACGTGACGGCTGAGATCACGGCCTTGGAACAATCCTGAGTTGGTGTAGCCAGTCCGTGACCAACGGCCACCAGGGCTCGTGGCCACACCGCCGCTGCGCGGAGTGGACGTCGAACCAGCCCGCCGTCAGCACATCCGGACTCATCGCCTGCACCTTTCTACGCCGCGTCAACTGAGCGCCGAAAACGGCGATGTGATTGACACCGGCCCGCCAGATACCTCGCTGCTGGCCAGGCTCGATACTGACTCGCTCGTATCCGACCGGCACGATGTCGCCGGTTGCAAGCACCAGTGATGTCTCTTCGCGCACTTCGCGTACTGCCGCTTGATGGATCGTCTCCGCGGCTTCGCGCTTGCCGCCGGGAGGCGCCCAGCCAGGGCGAGAGGTGCTGCGCACCAGCACGATCCGCGAGTCGTCACAGATCACAACAACTGCCGCACGCGCAGTGGCGATGGGCTCATGCGCAGAGGCGATCACATCGAGCGTGTGCGGCCCGCCCACTGCGACCAAGCCATCGGGGTACCGGCCAAGTGGGCGCTCCCCCTTGAGCTTGCGAAAGCGCAGGCCGCTGCTGGCTAGTTTGCGGGCTACCTCACGGCCGGAGACCGGGAGGGCGCCAGCGGCCACGACGTCGGCGTGTCGCTGCTCGGGTATGTCGTAGTGGTCACCCTCAAAGGAACGGCCGGGGATCCCTGCGGCAGCAGCGAAGGCGTGCAACTCCTCCAGCGAGGTGTCGCTGATGACGTGGGACCACAGGTGACCATGGGCGGGCCACGTCGGCGGGTCGACCCAGATCGTCACAAGAGGAGACCCTAGGCGATGCCCACCGGGTGCAGTCCTCTTCAGGCGGCACGGGTCCTACTCAGACGACAGCCGGGCGGCCTCCCAAGGGAGACCGCCCGGCTGGCTGCCGTGCTGACTGTCACCGTGTCTGCGGGACAGCCGTGGCGAAAGGGATCAGAAGCCCATACCGCCCATGTCACCCATGCCGCCGTCGCCACCTGGGGCAGCAGCAACCTTCTCGGGCTTGTCGGCGATGACGGCCTCCGTGGTCAAGAACAGCGCCGCGATCGAGGCTGCATTCTGCAGCGCCGAGCGGGTCACCTTGACCGGGTCGGCGACACCGAAGCCGAGCATGTCGCCATACTCGCCGCTGGCCGCGTTCAGACCATGGCCGTCGGGCAGGTTGCGGACCTTCTCGGCCACAACCCCGCCTTCGAGACCACCGTTGATGGCGATCTGCTTCAGCGGCGCTTCGACGGCAACCTTGACGATGTTCGCTCCGGTGGCCTCATCGCCACTGAGCGACAACTTCTCGAACGCGCTTGCAGCCTGGATGAGCGCGACGCCGCCACCGGCGACGATGCCCTCTTCGACAGCAGCCTTGGCGTTGCGCACCGCGTCTTCGATGCGGTGCTTGCGCTCCTTGAGCTCGACCTCGGTCGCGGCTCCGGCCTTGATGACTGCCACGCCGCCGGCCAACTTGGCCAGTCGCTCCTGCAGCTTCTCGCGGTCGTAGTCGGAGTCGGAGTTGTCGATCTCCTTGCGGATCTGGTTGACCCGGCCAGAGATGGCGTCGGCCTCACCGGCGCCCTCGACAATCGTGGTCTCGTCCTTGGTGGAGACAATCTTGCGGGCTTTACCCAGCATGTCGAGCTCGGTGCTCTCCAGCTTCAGGCCGACCTCTTCGGAGATGACCTGGCCACCGGTCAGGACGGCGATGTCGCCGAGCATGGCCTTGCGGCGATCGCCGAATCCGGGTGCCTTCACCGCGAGGACCTTGATGTGTCCGCGCAGCTTGTTGAGCACCATCGTCGCGAGCGCTTCGCCCTCGACGTCCTCGGCGATGATCGCCAGCGGCTTGCCGGCCTGAATCACCTTATCCAGCAACGGCACGATGTCCTTGATGGCGCCGATCTTGGAGTTGATGATCAACAGGTACGGGTCATCGAGCACAGCTTCCATCGTGTCGGTGTCGGTCACGAAGTAGGGCGAGATGTAGCCCTTGTCGAACCGCATACCCTCGGTGAGCTCGAGCTCCAAGCCGAAGGTGTTGGACTCCTCGACGGTGATGACGCCCTCGTTGCCGACCTTGTCCATCGCCTCGGCGATCATCTGGCCGATCTCGGGGTCAGCGGCGGAGATCGATGCGCTCTGCGCGATCTGCTCCTTGGTGTCCACCTCGGTCGCCATGGACAGCAACTGCTCGGTGACAGCCTCGACGGCTGCCTCGATGCCACGCTTGAGACCCATCGGGTTCGCACCGGCAGCGACATTACGCAGACCTTCGCGAACCATGGCCTGCGCCAGCACGGTGGCCGTTGTCGTGCCGTCACCGGCGACGTCGTCGGTCTTCTTGGCAACTTCCTTGACGAGCTCGGCGCCGATCTTCTCGTACGGGTCTTCGAGCTCGATCTCCTTGGCGATGGAGACACCGTCGTTGGTGATCGTCGGCGCGCCCCACTTCTTCTCCAGGACGACGTTGCGGCCACGCGGGCCCAAGGTCACCTTGACGGCGTCGGCAAGGGTGTTCATACCCTTTTCCAACCCGCGGCGAGCCTCCTCGTCGAATGCAATGATCTTGGCCATTGGGGTGGTTCCTCCCACACACTCAGCGTTTGGTGACCCCTGGAATGCCCGCGACGGACGGATCCTCACCCTGGCAGCTCACGTCGCTGCAGAGCAACGAACCCTCATCACAAAGGTCGGTGCAGTACTTATCACTCTCATAGCGAGAGTGCTAGGACAATGATTAGCACTCGACCCCCCCGAGTGCAAATATCAGCGTCGCTCAGGCTCGTCGTCAGCGCCGCCTGCCACGTCTTCGGATAAGCCCATCCGCTCGATCTGCTGCGCCTGCCACTCGACGAAATGCAAGCCCTCTACAGGTCCGTGCCCCGGCACCTCGATATGGGAATCGCGGACGACAGCGTGCGCTGCCAACGAGCGCAGCGTTCGCGGCCATTCCTGCAGGTATGCCCCGTCGGTCGAAACGTCCCCGTTCTGCTCGATCAGGTCACCCCAAAACACCACGCCCACATCCGGCGCGGCCACTACTAGGTCGTGATCGGTATGTCCTCGGCCTCCATGGAGCAGATGCACCACTCGTCCGCCCAGATCCACATCCGTGTCGTCTTCAATGAGATAAAACGGCAGCACGATCTCGGTCGCAGCCACATCGGCGACAAGGTCGCCCCAGCCCTCGCTCAGCAAGAGATCAGAGGCTTGCGCGCGTTGTTGCTCACCCGCGGCGAGCATGGCGTCCGCCGCTCCGGTGTGGGCGTAGATCTGAGAGTCGCGAAAGGCGGCATTGCCGAAGACGTGGTCGAAGTGTGCGTGCGTGTTGACAACGACGATCTCTGCGTCGGTGACCTCGCGTGCTGCGGCGTACAGTTCGCGACCGTGTTGCTCACTGAGGTGAGTGTCGATCACCAGTGCCCGTCGATCACCAACGATCAGCCCACAGTTCAGGTCGAGTTCAGGGTGTGATCGCAGAAAGACTCCCGAGGCGAGTTCCTGCCACTGGGGCTGCGTCATACGGCCAGGGTAGCCAGCGCGAAGTGTTGAGCGGCTCAGGCAGGGTCCGTCTCGCTGAATCCACGCCTAGAAACCGCTATCGGTCGCGCGAACGGGCCAGACGTAATAC
>JBATUU010000421.1:0-3684 GCA_049671385.1 Ornithinimicrobium sp.
TCGTAGAGGTCCGCGACGCGGCCGGCGGCACCGGGGCGCTGGCTGCCGTCGATGGGGTCGGAGACGCAATCGCCGGCATCGGTCGAGCCGTAAACCTGGTAGAGCGAGATACCAAAACGGGCCTCCCACCGCGCCTGCCACTCGGGCATCGGCACGCCCCAGGCCAGACGTACACGGTGGTCACGATCTCGGTCAGCGGGCGGCTGCTTCCACAAGATAGTCAGGGTGGCGCCCATGAAGTTGAAGACTGTCGCGTCGAACAGGTGCACCTCGTCCCAGAACCCCGACGCGCTGAATCGTCGACCCAGCGCCGCGGTGGCTCCCACTGACAGCGCTGCAGCCACGGTCAGCGTGGCGGCGTCGATGTGAAACAACGGGAAGGGGCAGTACAAGACATCATCGGCGCCCAGGTGAAGGTTAGCGGCATGCCCGGCGCCCTGTGCAGCGAGGTAGCGGCGCGATAAGACGCAGGCCTTGGACGCGCCCGTCGTACCTGAGGTGAACATCAGCGTTGCATCGTCCAGTGGATCGCTGGCAACCGGCCCGACGGGCTCACCGAAGTCGATCAGATCGGCGAGGAGAAGCGCGTCGCTGGGGTGGGTGCTGTGAACGCCTGGGGGACGGTGCACTACGACGGTGATGCCGCTGCCGAGGGCCCCATCGACGTTCACGTGATCAGTGAGATCCTCGTCGGCCACGACGAGGACAGGCCGGGAAATTGCGAGCACGTGGTGCAACCTCGCGCCGACGAGGGCGGTATTGACCGGGACGTGCAGTGCTCCGAGCCGGGCAAGCGCGAACCAGACGACAACCTGCTCGACGCTGTTTGCCATCAACACCACGACGGCCTGGCCGCGACCCACTCCGATGTCGCGTAGTGCGCCTGCGAGCCGGGCGGAGTAGATCTCCATCTCGGCGTACGTGATGGCGTTGATCTGCGTGCGGACAAACCGGTGGTTCGGGCGCTCGGTGGCTCGCAACTGCAACATTGCGACGATGTCGAGCTCTTCGTCGCCGTCCGGACCACTGCGGACGTTGGGAAGTTGGACCATCAACGTGAAGTGAACCCGAACAGCCTGGCGGCGTTGTCGTGGAACAACGAGGACAGGTCGTCCTCGTCCAGGCCTGACGCTCGCCACTCGCGCAGGGCGCGCTCGGGCGCCATCATCGGCCAGTCGCTGCCATACAGGACCTGGTCTTGCAAGACGTTGCCCATCATCGCGAACATAGCGTCCCAGCCGGTGCCCGGCCGGGCGACGTATTTCGGCGCCAACGCACCGAACTCCAGGAACACCGTGGGGTGCCGACGGGCGACCGCCGCGTACTCGGTTGCCCAGGGCCATCCTGCGTGGCAGGCCACGAGCCGTAGGTCGGGGAAGTCGCACGCCACCTGGTCCAGCATCTCGGGCCGCTCGTGCCGCAGTGGGTGAAGCCGGGAGTAGGTGATGCCGGTATGAACGCACACCACCAGGCTCAGCTCCTCGGCGCGGGAGTAGAGCGGGTAGAGCGCCCGCTCGTCGATATCAACGCCGAAGAACGCAGGCTGGAACGACAGACCCACAAAATCGCGCTCGGCGATGCGGGCGCCCTGACGCGCCATGTCGGTCGGACGGGCGCCCAATATGTCGATACAGCCGATGCCTTTGAAGGTGTCCGGGTGCTCGTCGAGGACCTGTGCCAGCTGGTCGTTGAGGCGCTCGCCGTGCTCGCCGCCCTCGGACTCGGCGTGCATGACTGCCTGTCCGATCCCTTCTGCCTTCATCTCAGACAAGAGTCCGTCGAGGGTTCCGCCGTTCATCTTGTCGCTGAGACCGAGAACTGCGTCGTACTGCTCGACCTGCCGGGCTGGTGCGGAATAGGCACCCTCGCGGCGATCTTGAGGCAGGCGGACCCGCGCGTCAATGATGCTCATGCGACGCTTCTCTGGACCGCGAGATCGACTCGACGATGGCTCGCTTCAGGCAGGATCAGCCGACGCCTTACGTAGCCCCGGACAGCGAGCAGCACCATTGCAGCAGGCAGTACATCGTTTCGCTGGTGCGCCATCCGTTTCCTCACGAACCGTTAGCCAATCGCACGACTGACTGGAAGGTCAACAGTAGGCGTCGACGCGGTATCCGCCACTACAGCCTGACCTCGCTGAGCGACGTACATCGACGAGGTCTGCGCATTCGCCTCGAGAGGCGCGCTGGCCTGTTGCAGGCCAGGGCGCCTGGCAGCGGCTAGGGTTGACACGAGACGAATTGTGACCCCCCCGCTGAGCACAGGAGCGCCTTCATGGCCGTTATCGACGCCATCATTGCCCGTGAGATCCTCGACTCCCGTGGCAACCCCACAGTCGAGGTCGAGGTTGGACTCGATGACGGCACCGTGGGCCGTGCTTCGGTCCCTTCTGGGGCATCGACCGGACAGTTCGAGGCTGTCGAGCGCCGCGACGATGACGATGGCCGCTACCTCGGCAAAGGCGTCCAGGAGGCCGTGCAGGCCGTGATGGATGACCTGGAGCCCCGGCTCCTGGGGTTCGATGCCGCTGAACAGCGTTTGATCGACCACGAAATGCTGGCCATCGACGGCACCGACAACAAGGGCAAGATCGGCGCCAACGCAATCCTCGGGGTATCCCTCGCGGTAGCCCACGCTGCCGCAGACACGGCCGGGCTGCCCTTGTTCCGATACCTCGGCGGGCCGAACGCCCACCTGCTGCCTGTGCCGATGATGAACATCCTCAACGGCGGATCGCATGCCGACTCCAACGTAGACATCCAGGAGTTCATGATCGCTCCGATCGGAGCGGGATCCTTCCGTGAGGCGCTTCGTTGGGGGGCGGAGGTCTACCACGCTCTGAAGGCCGTGCTCAAGGAGCGCGAACTCGCGACCGGGCTGGGAGATGAAGGTGGCTTCGCGCCCAGCCTCGAGTCCAACCGAGCAGCCCTCGACTTGATCCTTGAAGCCATCACCAAGGCGGGCTACACACCTGGCAGCGACATCGCGCTCGCTCTGGACGTGGCTGCCACAGAGTTCTGTGACGACGGTGTCTACTCCTTTGAAGGTGGCACCAAGAACGCCGCCGAGATGACCGATTACTACGCCTCACTCGTCGAGGACTACCCCCTGGTCTCCATCGAGGACCCACTGGACGAGGACGATTGGGAGGGATGGGCCACTATCACCGCGCGGCTCGGGGGGCAGGTGCAGTTGGTCGGCGACGACCTGTTTGTCACCAACCCAACCCGGTTGCAGCGCGGCATCACCGAGTCATCGGCAAACGCCCTGCTGGTCAAGGTCAACCAGATCGGCTCGCTGTCCGAAACGTTGGACGCGGTCGCTCTGGCCCAGAGCAACGGCTTCCGCTGCATGATGAGTCACCGTTCCGGTGAGACTGAGGACGTCACCATCGCCGACCTGGCAGTAGCGACGAGCTGCGGTCAGATCAAGACGGGCGCACCCGCTCGCTCCGAGCGGGTGGCCAAATACAACCAATTGCTGCGGATCGAAGAAGAGCTAGACGATGCTGCCCTCTACGCCGGAGCCGGGGCCTTCCCGCGCTTCTCCGCCTGAGGTTCGGGTAGGTAGGAACGGGACACACGTGAAAGACACGTCTGGCTCACCGGCGCGAGGGAAGTCCTCTCGCGCCGCTGGGCGGACGCCGTCGTCAGCTGCACGCAAGCGGGCATCCACTTCTGC
>JBATUU010000422.1:0-1979 GCA_049671385.1 Ornithinimicrobium sp.
ACCCAATCGGGCGGGGCGGCTGAGTACGCGCTGGCACCGGAGCAGAACTGCGTCAGGTTGCCGGAGGGACTCAGCGCATTCCAGGCTGCGCTGACCGAGCCGGTGGCGTGCTCGGTCAATGCCTTCGACTCACTTCCTCGCCGACTTGGCGACCACTACTTGGTCTACGGCGCGGGAACGATGGGGCTGATCATGGCGCGCCTGGCGATGACCAATGGTGCGGCGGGAGTGAGCGTAATCGAGTTGCAGCCAGGTCGACGCCAGGTCGCGGAGAGCCTGGGGCTGCACGCTGTTGCCAGCGCCGATGAGGCACCTCGGGAAGGTGGGCGTGGTCATGAGGTAGTCATCGACTGCACCGGAGTGGCTGCAGCGATCAACGATGGATTGCCACGCGTGGCTCCGGGTGGCACCTTCGTGCATATCGGGGTTCCGCCCGAGGGCACGCTCATGGAGTACGACGCTCACCGGGTCTACCGCTATGAAATCTCCATCGTCGGATCGATGTCGGTGCAGCACAGCATGGAGCGTGCTGCTGACCTGTTGGCTGCAGGATTGATCGATGTCGACGCCGTGATCACCGACCGATTCGATCTGGATGGATGTGGCGACGCGCTCCAGGCGATCAGGGACGGCAGGGGCATCAAGTCTGTGGTGCTGCCTCATGGCGAGCTGATGTGCTGACCGGATATCCGGGCTTGAAACGCCCTGGGGTGAGCCACATCACGCCCTTTGAGGGGACTCAGATACGAGATATCCCGGCACGGTGGCATACGGTGAGGGTTGCGCCACGCTGATTCCTCGCGCGGCTTCGGGCAGTTTGCCCGCTTAACCTTTGGAGAATTTCCCGTGTCCTCATTGTCCTTCGCCGATCTCGGCGTGCCTTCAACTTTGGTCTCCCATCTGCTGAAGCAGGGGATCACCGTCCCCACTCCTATCCAAGCGGTCACGCTGCCCGACTCGCTGGCGGGCCGAGACGTGTTGGGCCGAGGCCGCACCGGGTCGGGCAAGACGTACGCCTTCGCCCTGCCGGTGATTGCGCGCCTGCAGCAGTCGTCAGCTCGACGCCAGCCACGTCGGCCGCGATCGCTGATCTTGGCGCCCACGCGAGAGTTGGCCAGTCAGATCGCTGCCACCATCGAGCCGATGGCACGCGCCGGGAACCTGCGCGTGCTCACCGTCTTCGGAGGAGTGAGCAAGCAGCCGCAGACCAAGGGCCTGAAGGCCGGCGTCGATGTGCTGATTGCCTGTCCCGGGCGTCTGGAGGACTTGCTGCGCAGCGGTGATGTCATGTTGGACGCCATCGAGATCACCGTGCTGGATGAGGCCGACCACATGGCTGACCTGGGCTTCTTGCCTGGCGTCAAGCGATTGATGGACCGCACCCCCAAGAACGGACAACGCATGCTGTTCTCGGCCACTCTCGACGGCGGCATCGACGTGCTGGTCAAGCGATACCTGAGCAATCCGGTGCGGCACAGCGCCGACTCACCGCAGTCTCCGGTCTCCAGCATGGAGCACCACGTGCTGCACATCTCGCGCGGTGACCGGATAGATATCTTGGCCGACCTCACTTTCGGTTCTGGACGGAGCCTGGTCTTCAGCCGGACCAAGCACGGGGCCAAGAAGATGGCGCGACAACTGAATGAGCGCGGCGTCCCCTCGGTCGAGCTACACGGAAACCTGGCGCAGAACGCTCGGACCCGCAATCTCAAGGCATTTCACTCCGGCGAGGCTCCGACGCTGGTGGCTACAGACATCGCGGCTCGCGGCATACACGTCGATGATGTGGGGCTTGTCATCCACGCGGATCCTCCGGAGGAACACAAGGCATACCTGCATCGCTCGGGTCGCACCGCGCGGGCGGGTGCCTCGGGCCGGGTCGTCACGCTGATGACCGATGAACAGGTCCGTGACGTTCAGATCTTGACGAAGAAAGCTGGGGTCACAGCCACGACGACCAAAGTCCGAATGGGCCACCC
>JBATUU010000423.1:0-2107 GCA_049671385.1 Ornithinimicrobium sp.
GGGTCGGTGCGCCGCAGACCCGGTATGGCAGCTGTCACCCGAGCCGCTGTACCTGCGGCGTCCGGACGCTGTTGCGCCGCCGGCGGCACCGCCATCGCGGAGTAGCCTGTGAGATCGTCCGCGCCCCCTGCAGTGATGCGTGACATGCGCTGGCAGGACATTCCAGCGGTGGTCGCTCTCGAGCAACACGTCTATCCGCAGACCGCGTGGACGGTTGCCACCTGGTGGGCGGAGTTGGCCGAACGGCCTCGACGTGCCTACCTCGTCTGTACCGGCCGTGAGATTGACCAGGAGTTGAGCCCCCAGATCGCCGGCTACGCGGGGGTGGACATCGGTGGTGACGAAGCCGACGTGATGACCATCACGGTTGACGACGCCCATCGCGGGACGGGCATCGGGGCAAAACTGCTCGGCGGCCTGCACGATCGGGCGGCTCGTGCTGGGGCCGGAGGCATCCTGCTCGAGGTCCGTGCAGATAATGAACCCGCCCAGCGACTGTATGCACGCAGCGGATATGCCGTCATCAACCGGCGGCGAGCGTATTACCAACCAGAGGGGGTCGATGCCATCGTGATGCGAGCTGACCTCAGCGTTGCCTCTGGGGGGCCGTTGGCAACAGGGACCCTCTCCGGATCAGCCGAAGATGAGGGAACAGGATGACTCGGTCGCCGCTGGTGCTCGGTATCGAGACCAGTTGCGATGAGACAGGCGTTGGCATCGTTGCCGGCACCGAGCTGCTCGCGGACGCGATCGCGACCAGTGTGGAAGAGCACGCGCGATTCGGTGGGGTGGTGCCCGAGGTCGCTTCTCGTGCCCATCTGGAGGCGATCGTGCCGACAATTGATCGGGCCTGCATCGAGGCCGGGATCGCACTGCATGACGTGGAGGCCGTCGCGGTGACCTCGGGCCCGGGGTTGGCGGGGGCTTTGTTGGTCGGGGTGGCTGCGGCCAAGGCGCTCGCGCTGAGCCTCGACGTGCCGTTGTTCGGCGTCAACCACCTCAGCGCTCACGTGGCTGTTGACGTGCTGGAGCATGGGCCGTTGCCCGAGCCTGCGGTGGCACTGTTGGTCAGTGGCGGTCACTCCAACCTGCTGATGGTGCCGGATGTGACCCAGGAGGTGCACTCATTGGGGTCGACGATGGACGATGCCGCCGGCGAGGCATTCGACAAAGTGGCGCGGGTGCTGGGTCTGCCTTTCCCTGGGGGACCGCACATAGATAGGGCTGCCCGAAGCGGGAACTCGGTCGCCATCGACTTCCCGAGAGCGCTGACTGCAGGCAAGAACGCGCAGCGACACCGCTTCGACTTCTCCTTCTCCGGGCTGAAGACTTCGGTGGCTCGGTGGGTGCAGATTCGTGAGCAAGCCGGTGACTCGATCCCGGTGGCGGACGTGGCCGCTAGTTTTCAGGAAGCCGTCGTCGACGTACTCAGCGCCAAGGCAGTCGCTGCCTGCCGCGACCAAGGGGTCGAACACCTGTTGATCGGTGGTGGGGTGGCGGCAAACTCTCGGCTACGGGAGATCACTGCCGAACGTTGCGAACGAGCCGGCATCCGGATGCGGGTGCCGCGTCCTGGCCTGTGCACCGACAACGGCGCGATGGTCGCAGCCTGGGGCTCGTTGGCTCTGGCGGCGGGGCAGCCACCTTCGCTGCTGGACTTCCCGGTCGACTCCTCGCAACCCGTCGAACAGATCAGACCGCTGACGTGAGTCTGCGCTGTGTGTGAGCCGTCGTGACACGGTTCTTCTCTACCCCAGCGCGGCTCGTCACCTGTGCATTCGCTCTGGCGGTCATCTGCGGCACCACGCTCTTGATGTTGCCCGTCTCGCGCACTGGCGAGGAGCCGGGCGACCTGATGGTCGCGGCGTTCACCACTGTCTCAGCCGTCTGCGTCACGGGCTTGATCACGGTCGACACACCGACGTACTGGACCGGGTTCGGCCAAGGCGTCATCTTGGTGCTGATTCACATCGGGGGTCTCGGAGTGATGACGTTGGCCACCCTCTTGGCGTTGACAGTGCGAGGACGTCTGGGATTGCGCAGCACGATGGTCGCCCAAACCGAGACCAAGTCGACGGGTATCGGCGAAGTGCGAGGGGTATTGGGG
>JBATUU010000424.1:0-9002 GCA_049671385.1 Ornithinimicrobium sp.
ACGCTGAGGTGTACGCGGTCGAGATGGACCCGAGCGCTCATGCGTGGGCGGTACTCAACCAACGGCATACAGGTTTGCGGATCGACGTTCACCTGGCGGATGCCCGATATGCCCTGCAATGCCTCGACGGAACCGTCGACGCCGTCACCTGCAACCCCCCATACGTGCCGACAGGAGCCGTGCCCAACGACCCGGAGGTGCGCGATCACGACCCTGAGATCGCCCTGTACGGCGGCAGCTCAGACGGCCTGGCTATCCCACGAGACATGGTCGCCCGCGCCGCCGCCCTGCTTCGCCCCCATGGCCTGTTGGCTCTAGAGCACGCAGAACCTCAGGGCTCCGCTCTTGTTGCCGAACTCAGTAGCAGCGGTCATTGGGCGCGTGTTTGGGACGAAGATGACCTCACAGGCCGTCCCAGGACGACATATGCGATCAAAGCCGACCCGGGATCAGAGGCGCCCGAGGATGAAGATCAGCAGGGCGATCACAAGCAATACTCCGACGATGGTCCAGATCATTCCGCGGTTCATAACAACTCCTTGTAGTAGGCGCCACTCGGCGCTCAGTGAAGCCTCAACGTAAGTGAGTTGTCGGCTGCTCGCATCTTATGTGGTTCACCCCTCGGATCCTGGCCGCCGCGCAATGGCGGCCGTCATGAGCGTTCATGATCAGGTGCGACAATATGAGCCGTGATCCTCGATTGCACGCAGGGCGAAAGTAGAGACGAAGCCGTCAAGCAAGCCATCAGGGTTGTTCAGTCGGGCAAATTGATTGTCCTGCCTACAGACACGGTCTATGGCATTGGCGCGGATGCCTTCGACAAGGTGGCGGTCGCCATGGTTTTAGCCGCCAAACATCGCAGTCGCGACATGCCGCCACCGGTGCTGGTGCCTGGTCCGCGCACTGTCGATGGCCTGGCCACAGACGTGCCGATGTACGCCCAGATGTTGATGCGAGCGTTCTGGCCGGGGCCGCTGACGCTGGTGATGAAAGCACAGCGCTCGCTGGCTTGGGACCTGGGCAAGACGAACGGCACGGTGGCATTGCGGATGCCCGATGATGAACTTGCCCTTGCCGTCTTGGAGGGCGTTGGTCCGATGGCGGTCACCAGCGCCAACCTGACCGGACAACCCGCCGCGACGACAGCGCTGGAGGCACAGGACCAACTCCGCGGCGCCGTTGAGTGCTATCTGGACGGCGGGCCGAGAGAAGAACAAAGCGCCTCGACCATCGTTGACTGCACCGGCACCGAGCCAGTTGTTCTGCGACACGGGTCGCTGTCGGCCGATCTGCTCCGAGAGGTGCTGGGCGACACCCGGCTGCACAACGAGCCGCCACCAGTGCTGCCGGCTTTTCGGGCCCGCCGGAAAGGGCCGACCTTTGAGGCCGCCCACGCCGTGGGCAGTGTTCGCCCCAGTGGCCTGACGGCGCGCACAGACACGTTGCGCAACGTAGCCGCGCGGGATGGTCGCGGGGGTGTCTCGACCCCTACAGTGGGCGGGGCGATCGGCAATCCCGAAACAGCGTGACCACGAGGCCGCGCTCGCCGTGAGCAGCCAGGAGGAGAACCGCGTGAGCACGACAGTCGATGCAATGACGTACTACGGCCCCCATTTCGGTGAGTTGCTCGCCGGCGACCCGGCGATTGCCGAGCTTCTGGTCAGCGAACTGGACCGACAGCGCAGCGGCATACAACTGATTGCCAGTGAGAATCAGACGTCGCCTGCAGTGTTGGCGGCGTTGGGATCGACCTTGTCCAACAAGTATGCCGAGGGCTATCCCGACCGGCGCTACTACGGCGGGTGTTCGGAGGTCGACAAGGTCGAGAAGCTTGCCATTGAGCGTGCCAAGACCTTGTTCGGGGCCGAGCACGCCAATGTTCAGCCGCATTCGGGTGCCAGCGCCAACCAGGCTGTCTATGGCGCCTTCACCTCACCTGGCGACACCATCTTGGCCATGTCGCTCGATCACGGGGGCCACCTCACCCATGGCTTCAAGGTCTCTTTCAGCGGCAAGTGGTTCAACGCGGTGCACTACGGAGTCTCCGCCGAGACCGAGCACATCGACTACGACCAGGTCGAAGCACTGGCTAAGGAGCACCGCCCCAAAGTCATCATCGCCGGTGGGTCGGCGATTCCGCGACTGATCGACTTCGCTCGGTTCCGCGCTATCGCCGACGAAGTTGGCGCGATCTTCTGGGTGGATGCGGCTCACTTCATCGGTCTGGTTGCCGGTCAGGTCATTCCCTCGCCCGTGCCGCACGCAGACGTCGTCAGCTTCACGACGCACAAGGTGCTGCGCGGTCCACGCGGCGGCGCCATCATCTGCAAGCAGGAGCACGCTGCAAAGATCGATCGGGCAGTCTTTCCGATGATGCAGGGTGGTCCCTTGATGCACGCTGTTGCTGGCAAGGCCGTGAACTTCGCTGAGTGCTCAACCCAGAGCTATCGCGACTACGCGGCTGCCGTGATCGCCAACTCACAAACCTTGGCCGGAGCCCTCGGTGAGCGCGGTATCCGTCCGATCACCGAAGGCACCGACACCCACTTGTCACTGCACGATCTGCGCGAGGTGGGCGTCAGTGGCGCGGATGCCGAGAAGCGCTGTGACGCGGTCGGCATCGTCCTGAACAAAAACGCCATTCCGTTCGACCCGGAGAAGCCCAATGTTGCCTCTGGCATTCGGGTCGGCACCCCGTCGGTGACCACCCAAGGGATGGGTCAGGAGCAGATGAGCGCCATCGCAGATCTGATCCACCGCGCGGTGACCGAGACAGACGGATCACCGGAGGACCCCTCAGTGTCTGGGTTGCGAGCCGAGGTCGCTGAGCTACTCAGCGCATACCCGGTGTACCCGGAGCCGCAGGCATCGACGACTCCATGACCTGGAGCCGAGGGCGGCACCGGACAGTCATCTACGGCCACGTCGACGCGAGCCCCGACTAGCCCATGCGCGAGTACCTCTTGGTGCTGCTCACAGCAGCCATCTTTACCTTCGCGGCGACCACAGCGGTGCGCCGGGTGGCGCTCGCGCTCGGAGCGGTCAGCCCCGTGCGTGCTCGGGACGTGCACTCCACCCCAACGCCACGACTGGGTGGGGTCGCCATGTTGGTCGGCTTCGCAGCAGCCGTGCTGGTGGGCAGCCAGTTGCCCTTCCTCGGTCAACTCTTTGACACCACCGAGTTGTATGGCGTGCTGCTTGCGGCGTTCATCATCACGGCGCTGGGTGCCTTGGACGATGTGCGCGAGCTGGATTGGCTGACCAAACTGGCCGGTCAAGTGGTTGCCGGTGCAGTGATGGCCTTCTTCGGGGTTCAGCTCCTCAGCCTGCCGGTGTTCGGGGTGACGATCCTGCCTGAGCCGGTGTTGGTCACGATGACAATCATCGTCGTCGTCATCTCGACGAACGCGGTCAACTTCGTTGACGGACTCGATGGTCTGGCGGCGGGTGTGGTTCTTGTCTCCGCGGGGGCATTCTTTGGCTGGACCTATCTGGTCTCCCGGGCCTTCGACCCGCCCAATGTGTTCTCCACAGCCACTTTCATCACCGCAGCGTTGATGGGATGTTGCCTAGGTTTCCTTCCGCACAACGTCCATCCGGCGCGGTTGTTCATGGGGGATGCAGGCTCGCTGCTGCTCGGCCTGCTTTTGTCGGCTGCCACCATCTCGATGACGGGAAGTGTGGACCCGAATTCCAGCGTGGCGACCACCTCGACCATCACCGCCTTCTTGCTTCCGGTACTGCTGCCGGTGGCGATCATGGCCTTGCCGATCCTGGACATGGGACTGGCGGTCGTTCGCAGGATGCGCCGAGGTCAGGTGCCATGGAAACCGGACGCGCACCACATTCATCACCAGATGCTGCGGATCGGGCACAGTCATCGCCGCGCGGTGGCGCTGCTGTACCTCTGGTCGGCGTTGATTGCGGTCGGGGCCGTCTCTTTTGCCTACGTTCCGGTGTGGGCTTCTCTGATCGGAATCGTGGCGGTGCTGGCCGTAGCGGTATCGCTGACCTGGCGGCCACGTTCGCGTCGTTCGGTACCCTGAGCGCCTATGGACAACGTCTTCACGGTGATGTGGCGCAAGTCATTGCCGCCGGCGGCTCTAGCCGGTGCGCTGACAGCAGTCGTGCTGGGACTGGTCGATGGTCTCGGTGCCGCTGTCTCGGGACTGGTCGGGGTGTTCATCGCCCTGTCCTTCTTCGTTGTTGCGCTGGTTGTCATGTCTCGGCTGGTGACGGGTCGCGACCCCATGGTGTTCATGGCTGTGGGGATGAGTGTCTACTTCGGGCAGGTGCTCGTTCTGCTGGGGGTGTTGATCGTCGCCAGAGGCATCGAGGCACTTGACATGCGAGCCGCCGGGATCGCCATGCTGGTGGCTGTTGTGGTGTGGCAAATAGCCCAGATGCGGGCCTGGCGTAGCGCACGGGTCCTGGTCTACGACGAGGACACTTCACAGAGCCAGGGCAGGCCAGGCGTTGGGTGAGCACTGGGTTCGCAGCGGTGCGTCGATATCCGGTAGCCTGACCGCAGTCCCGCTACGCTTCTGCGCCAAGCGGTGGTGCTTCGCACCATCGGTAGGTAATGTGCGCGTTCCTGCGTGGCCGCATGTGCCCGCCACCTCGGTCAAGGAGAGTTTGTGAGCCTGAACGCAGTGTCAGCACGCCTGGGCAGCTTCGTGATGGCCGAGGGTGAGGAGTTCGAGACTCCAGGGGTCGAAGATTTCTGGTGGCCGCTCATCGGAGGCGACAGCCACTGGACCTTTACGCGGCCCTCGCTGGTAGCGCTGCTGTCAGTGGTGGTCATCGCTGGCTTCTTCATCCTGGTGGCACGCAACTTGTCCGTCGTTCCCGGCAGACTGCAGTTCATTGGCGAGGGGATCTACGGGTTCGTCCGAGACACCATCGGGCGGGATGTGATTGGAAGCAAGGACTTCAAACCTTTCGTCCCGCTCCTGTTCACGATCTTTACGTTCATCCTGGTCAACAACATCGCCGGCATTTTCCCACTGGTTCAGTTCCCCACGATGTCGCGGATCGCCTTCCCGATTGTCTTGACGCTGATTGTGTACGTGGTCTACAACATCGTCGCGTTGCAGCGTAAGCATGGCCTATTCGGCTACCTGAAGTCGCTGGTCCCGCCCGGTCTGCCGGTCTGGTTGATCCCGCTGATGTTCGTCTTGGAGTTCTTGACGTACTTCGTGATCCGTCCGGTCACGCTAGCGCTGCGACTCTTTGGCAATATGCTCGCCGGGCACCTGATGTTGCTGTTGTTCATCATCGGCGGAGAGTTCCTCCTGTTCCACGGCGACAACATCTTCCTGCAGGCCTCGGGTGTCTTCTCGCTTCTCTTCTCCATCGTGATGACCTTCTTCGAGTTGTTGATCCAGGTTTTGCAGGCATTCATCTTCACCATGCTTGCGGCGCTGTACATCTCCGACGCGGTCTCCGAGGAGCACTGAGAGGCCTCACAACTCGGTGCGCGGCCGACGTGGCTCGGGCACCACAGCATGACCACAACTGAACATCCACGACACACGCCACGGGAACCCTTCCGTGGTACCTCGAAAGGAACACTGACATGACTGGTGACATTGCCTTCCTCGGCTACGGTCTGGCTGCCATCGGCCCCGGTATCGGCGTCGGCCTGATCTTCGCTGCTTACATCAACGGTGTTGCTCGCCAGCCTGAGGCTCGCGGCATGCTGCAGACCATCGCCTTCACTGGCTTTGCGCTCACCGAAGCCTTGGCCATCCTGGGTCTGGTCTTCGCCTTCGTCTTCGCGGGCTGACACCCGGCTGAACTGACAGCCCCCTAGAGAGGACGCCACGCGATGCGCATAGCACTACCCATGGCAGAAGGCCCCGGATATCCCGAGGGTTTCCCGCTGCTGCCGCACCCTGCCGAGATCATCATTGGGTTCATTGCCTTCGGCATCTTGTACCTGATGGTGCGCAAATACGTCGTGCCGGCATTTGAGAAGAACTACGACGAGCGCACGGCGTCCATCGAAGGCCGGATCGAAGAGGCGAAGCAGGCCAAGGCTGAGGCCGACGCTGCCCGCAAGAAGTATGAGGATCAGCTCGCCAAGGCGAACGATGAAGCCAGCTCCATTCGAGAAAAGGCGAAAGAGCAGGGTGCGCAGATCGTCTCCGAAATGCGTGAGCAGGCCAAGGACGAGGCTGCTCGGATCACGGCAACCGCGCACAAGCAGGTTGAAGCCGAGCGTCAGCAGGCGATGGTGACATTGCGAAGCGAGGTCGGTGAGATTTCCACCGACTTGGCCAGTCGAATCGTGGGCGAGTCGCTGCAGGACGAGGCACGCCAAAGCGGCGTGATCGAGCGGTTCTTGGCCGACTTGGAGTCGAGCACTGCCGATGATGCGGCCGTCTCTCCCACCGAGTCGGCTACTGCGGGCGGAGACTCCTGATGGAGGGGGCCTCGCGGGCAGCGCTCAAGACCTCCCGGCGCGCGCTGAATGAGGCGCTCGACGGCGAGAGCGATGCCTCGAGCATCGGCGAGGACCTGTTGGCGGTGTCCGGCGTGATCGGCGGCTCAGCAGTCTTGCGGCGGGCGGTGGCTGACCCTTCGCGGGAAGGCAAGGATCGGGCCGGATTGATCAATCGCCTCTTCGCGGGACGGGTGACCGACGCCGCCCAAGAGGTCGCACGCACCGTGGCGAGTCAGCGCTGGGCGCGCGACGCACACGTCCCGCAAGCACTGGAGGAGCTCGCTGTAGAGGCGTTCTTGGCGAACGCCCAGTCTCACGATCGGCTTGGTCAGGTCGAGGACGAGTTGTTCCGATTCAACCGCATCGTCTCGGCGACTCCGGATCTGCAGGCGGCGATGAGTGACCGGCGAGCGCAGAAGAGCGCCAAAGGCGATCTGGTCAAAAAGCTGATCGGCGACAAGGTTGCCCCTGAGACGCTTCGCTTGGCCTCGCATGCTGTGGCCACACCGACGCTTCGCTTCGATCGGGCCATTGCCTCCTACCTGGATATCGCCGCTGACCGGCAGAGCCAAGTGACAGCCATCGTGACCAGCGCTACCGAGCTCAGTTCGGAGCAGCGGGAGCGCATGGCCGCGGCGCTGGCCAAGCAAGCCGGTCGAGACGTCAACATCAACGTCGTCATCGACCCTGACGTTCTGGGGGGCGTGCGCGTCGAGATGGCGGACGAAGTCATCGAAGGCACGATTAGCAATCGCCTAGCCGCCGCTCGTCGACATGTTGCTCGCTAGCGACGCATATTCAAGATCATGAAGACCCGCGACCACTCACCAACACCAGCACCTGGTCTCGCGCCAACGAGCGAGACGACGACGAGGAGAACAAGATGACGGAGTTGACCATCCGTCCGGAGGAAATCCGCGACGCCCTGGACTCATTTGTGAAGTCCTACGACCCGAGTGCAGCGACCCGTGAAGAGGTGGGTCGAGTTTCTGATGCAGGTGACGGGATTGCGCACGTCGAGGGACTGCCCTCCTGCATGACCAATGAGCTCCTGAAGTTCGAGGACGGCACGCTGGGCCTGGCGCTGAACTTGGACGTTCATGAGATCGGCGTTGTCATCTTGGGTGACTTTGCCGGAATCGATGAGGGGCAGGAAGTGCGTCGCACCGGTGAAGTGCTCTCGGTGCCGGTGGGTGATGGATATATGGGCCGCGTGGTCGACCCGCTGGGCAAGCCGATCGATGGGCTGGGCGACCTCGACAGCGAGGATCGCCGCGAGCTGGAACTGCAGGCTCCTGGTGTGATGGACCGCAAGTCCGTCCATGAGCCGCTCCAGACCGGCATCAAAGCGGTCGACGCGATGATTCCGATCGGTCGCGGCCAGCGACAGTTGATCATCGGCGACCGCCAGACCGGCAAGACCACCGTCGCCATCGACACGATCTTGAACCAGCGCGAGAACTGGGAGTCCGGTGACCCGGACAAGCAGGTCCGTTGCATCTATGTAGCGATCGGTCAGAAGGCCTCGACCGTTGCCGGCGTGCGCAGCACGCTGGAAGAGAACGGGGCACTGGACTACACGACCATCGTGGCTGCTCCGGCATCCGACTCTGCAGGCTTCAAGTACCTGGCGCCGTACACCGGCTCGGCCATCGGTCAGCACTGGATGTACCAGGGCAAGCATGTGTTGATCGTGTTCGATGACCTCTCAAAGCAGGCCGAGGCATACCGGGCCGTGTCGTTGCTGCTGCGACGTCCGCCGGGTCGCGAGGCCTATCCGGGCGACGTCTTCTACTTGCACTCACGCATGCTGGAGCGTTGTGCGAAGTTGTCGGATGAGTTGGGGGCCGGCTCGATGACCGGGTTGCCGATCATCGAGACCAAGGCCGGTGATGTGGCGGCGTTCATTCCCACCAACGTCATCTCGATTACCGATGGACAGATCTACCTGGACGGTGACCTCTTCAACTCCAATGTCCGTCCCGCGATCGACGTCGGCATTTCAGTGTCGCGAGTCGGCGGATCAGCGCAGATCAAAGCGATGAAATCGGTGGCCGGACGCCTGCGCACCGACCTCGCGCAGTTCCGCGAGATGGAAGCCTTCGCCATGTTCGCCTCCGACCTCGACGCTGCCTCGCGCGCCCAACTGGACCGCGGCGGACGGATGGTGGAACTGCTGAAGCAGCCTCAATCCGCGCCCCTGCCCATCCAGGAGCAAGTTGCCGTCGTCTGGGCCGGGACCGAGGGCCACCTGGATGACATTCCGGTGGAGGACGTCCGCCGTTTCGAGCGCGAGTTCTTGGAGTACCTTCGCCGGGAGAAGTCAGACATGCTCGACGGCATTCGCGAGTCGGGCAAACTCGGCGACGACACCTCGGACGCGCTGGAGGATGCCGTCAAGGACTTCAAGTCTGAGTTCAGTGCCAGCGAGGAAACGGGCATTCGCCCCGGTAGCGACAGCGATGACGCGCCGGATGACGACACCATGGATGACGATTCCGGTAGTGATGCTTCTGGCGGTGACGACTCCGGTGGTGACGATTCAGGTGGTGAC
>JBATUU010000425.1:0-4042 GCA_049671385.1 Ornithinimicrobium sp.
ACCTCTGGGTCCCCGTTCCACATCTCATCGATCCAGCGTTGATACAAGGCGCGCGAGTCTGACGACATGTCGCTGATTATTGATCGCCCTGGAGTCGGCCGGCCAGTTCATCCAGGCCGGCGATCTCGACATCTGGACTCGCAAAATGAGTGGGGTATGCCGCGTCACCTCGGTTGATCCACGCCGTGCGCATGCCCGCCCGGGCGGCGCCATGGATATCCCACGGGTGAACCGCGACCAACACCATGTCGGCGAGCTCGACGCCGCACTCTCGACCCGCATACTCGTATGCAGTTCGGGCAGGTTTCCACAGATCGCTGTCCTCCACGCTCAACAGGGCTTCGAAGGCATCTCGCAGGTCCGCGCCGCGCAGCAGTGTGTCGGCGACGCCGGTCGAACCGTTCGACAAGGTCACCAAGCGCAGACCCGCTTGGCTCAGCGAGGCAATGCCTGGCGGCACGTCGGGATGCACCGACAGCCCCATAAAGCCCGCCATGATGTGCTCAACCGCGTCCTGCGCGGGACGATCCAACGATGCCGACTCCACCATCGAGCTCAACAGCGTGCGCGCAATGTCAGCGAATGGCGCAGCATCCCCCGCCGCGGTGAGCGCCATTCCGTCCCGCAGCACCGAGGCGAACCACAGCGACGCGAGTTCTTTGGGTGCGCCGACGGCAGCGAACCGCTCCTGGAGCGCCCCGAGGTCTGACAGCGTTTCGTTGACGTCAAACACGACGACAGTCACGGCCGCATCGCCAATCCCCGTGCCCTCGTGCTGACCGACCTGGTCGGGACGTCGGCACCCAACGCGCTGTCGATCATCTGTCGCTGACCGTGCCCACCGGCGCCAGCGGATGGATCGCGACCTCTGCTGCGAGCAACGGCCCAGCCACCTCAAAGGCCCTGGCCACGTGCGCGCTTCCAAGGTGCTCGTCGAGATCGCTCTGCCCCCGCCAGGCTTCTACTGTGACGAAGGTGCCCGGCGCCGACGCGGACTCGAACACCTCATAGGACACACAACCCTCCTCGGACCTGGTCGCCTCTGCCAACTCGACCAGGGCAGCGCGGACCTCCTCGATCGACTCAGCACGCGCGGGGATGGTGGCAACAACGTGAAGATCACTCATCAGGTATTTCCTTTGCCGCGGGGGTAGGACTGGTTCAGCCATCATGGCGCAACGGCCGCTGACTTCGCACTCACGTCACAGCAATCAGCACCACTGCGACGCCCGACATCTACAGTGTGGCGATGGCATCAGAGTCTGCGGCCCATGCCATCAGCGTCCGTGGCGCCCAACTGCACAATCTGCGCACTGTCGATGTGGACCTCCCCCGCGACCGCCTCGTGGCCTTCACCGGGATCAGCGGCTCAGGCAAATCCTCGCTAGCCTTCGGCACGATCCACGGCGAGGCTCAGCGTCGTTATTTCGACTCCGTTGCCCCGTTTGCGCGCCGCTTGATCCACACCGCTCTCGACCCAAAGGTCCGCGACATCACCGGCCTGCCGCCGACCGTGGCATTGCAGCAATCGCGAGGTGGCGCGAGCAGCCGATCCAGTGTCGGCACCATCACCACGACGGCCAACACACTGCGTATGTTGTTTTCGCGCTGCGGCGACTACCCATCCGATGTCGGCCCCATGGACTCCGATCACTTCTCCGCCAACACTGCCGCAGGCGCGTGCCCGCAATGCTCTGGGCTCGGGTCGGTCCACCAACCCACGGAAGCCTCCATGGTGCCCGACACAACGCTGAGCATCGCCGAGGGGGCAATTGCCGCCTGGCCCGGCGCGTGGCAGGGCAAGAACTACCGCGACATCGTGGCCACCTTGGGTTATGACATCCATGTGCCGTGGGGGGCACTGCCACAGGCCGACCGCGACTTCATCTTGTTCTCGACGACCCAACCGGTGGTGACGGTCGTGCCGGAGCGAGCGGCCGGAAGAGTGCACCGACCCTACGAAGGGCGCTTCGTCAGCGCAGAGCACTATCTGATGCGCACATTGTCCGAAACCCAAAGCGCCAGCCAACGGTCCAGGGCGATGCGATACGTCGTGACCTCACCGTGCTCGATGTGCGGTGGTCGACAGTTGGAACCGAACGCACTACGCGTCACGTGGCAGGGCCTGGCGATCGATGAGGCGGCGCGTCTGCCGATCAATGATCTGCTGGCGCTGATGATCCGCCGCCTCGACGAGCTGAGCGAGCCCGACGCCGCGGAGCGAGTGTTGCTGCGCGACCTGACCTCGCACCTGCAGGTGATCTCCGACCTCGGCATCGGCCATCTCGATCTTGGCCGGTCCAGCATGTCCGTGTCCTCCGGGGAGCTGCAGCGACTGAGGTTGGCCACGTCCCTGCGTTCCGGACTGTTCGGCGTGGTCTATGTGCTCGACGAGCCTTCGGCCGGATTGCACCCCCGCGACCAGGTCGCGCTGCTTCGAGTGCTGCGTGACTTGGTGGCCGCCGGCAACACGGTGCTGCTGGTCGAGCACGACATGTCCGTGGTCGACCAGTGCGACTGGGTCGTCGATGTGGGGCCGGGAGCGGGACACGAAGGTGGGCGTGTCCTGTATTCGGGTCCGCTAGCTGGGCTCGACAGGGTCGAAACGTCGGTCACCGCCACGTACCGGCATGACCATGTGCACGCCGGGGACATCCGCGAGCGCCCTGATGCGGTCCGTACGCCGTCAGGTGAGCTGTGCATCGGGGCGATCAGCCGGCATACGGTCGCTGACTTGGATCTCGCGGTTCCGCTCGGCGTGCTGACTGTGATCGGCGGAGTGTCCGGATCCGGCAAAAGCACCGTGCTGGGCGTCCTCAGAGATGCCGTCGGCTCAGAGCTCGCGCGTGTTGCTCGGCCCGGTGTCACCGAGGACGACACCGACGACGGAGCCGATGAAGGCAGCGAGGACAGCGGGCGAAGTGCCGCGGCGGTGACTGGTCAGGCCTTCGGGTCGGTCACCACGTCCGGGCACGGAGCGCCGACTCGATTGGTGCGGATCACCCAGAAGCCGATCGGTCGCACTCCGCGCTCAAACCTGGCCACCTATACCGGTCTTTTTGACCGCGTGAGAGCGCTGTTCGCGGCCACGCCACAAGCGCGCGAACGTGGCTATCGGGTCGGCAGGTTCAGTTTCAATGTCACCTCCGGGCGCTGCCCGACCTGCCAAGGCGAGGGCCACGTTGCCGTCGAGCTGTTGTTCTTGCCCGGGACCTATTCGATCTGTCCGACCTGCGATGGCGCGCGCTACAACCCCGAGACCCTCGAGATCACGTGGCAGGGGCACACGATCGCCGATGTCCTTTCTCTCACCGTCGCCGATGCGATCCCAGTCTTCGCTGAGGAGCCACAAATCGCTCGCGCGCTGACCGCTCTATCCACGCTGGGCCTTGGCTACCTCACATTAGGGCAGTCAGCCACCGAACTTTCCGGCGGCGAGGCGCAACGGATCAAGTTGGCCACCGAGTTGCAGACCGAACGCCGCGAGCCGACGCTCTACCTGTTGGACGAGCCCACCTCGGGCCTGCATCCCGCCGATGCCCACCGGGTCTTGCGGCAACTGCACGCCCTGGTCGATCACGGCCACACTGTCGTCATGGCAGAGCATCACCCGGCGGCGTTGGCCACGGCCGATTGGATCATCGAGCTCGGGCCTGGCGCCGGAGCCGCCGGCGGTCAGGTCGTTCGTTCTGTTCGTAGAGGCTGAACACGCCCGTAGCTCATCGACCTCAGGAGCCATTCAGCAGGCCCAAAGCGAAAGGTGCGCAGCCACACCAGCGAAAAGGCTCCCAGCGCGGTTGTGACCATTATCGCGAGCGCCAGGCCAGTGGTTGGACCGAGCTCGCCAAAGAGCCCGAGGCCGTAGCCGTACGACAGCGTCGTGAAGACGACTGACTGCGCCAGGTAGATGCTGAGCGACATCCGACCAGCACTACGCAGCAGGACACTGCCCCACCCGTGCCGCCTCGACAGCAGGACAGCCAGCCCGGCGACATACGCGCAGGCAACGAGCGGCGCCGAGGCGAACCCGAGAGCAGCCCCC
>JBATUU010000426.1:0-7157 GCA_049671385.1 Ornithinimicrobium sp.
CGGTGGTCCTGCGCTGTTGGTGGACACGGTCGAGCAAGCAACCGATCTGCGCGTGGATGGTTACCTGGAGGTGGGCTTCGACGGGTTCGTCGACGTGGTCTCGGCCGTCGGGGGCGTCGAGATGTGCCTTCCGGACCCGGTCGTTGAGGATCGAAGTGATCTCGACCTCCCGGCTGGCTGTCAAGAACTGGCCGGTAAGGATGCGCTGAGTTATGTGCGGATGCGCTATGCCGACCCACGAGGCGATCTGGGTAGGGTCGAGCGGCAACGCGAATTCCTGTCGGCCATGGTCAAAGAGATGACGCATCCCAGCACGTTGTTCGTGCCGTGGGAGCTGCACGACGCGGGCACTGCCACCGGGTCGTCGTTGAACCGCGGCGAGGACACCTCGATGTGGGAGATGACCAAGGTCGCGCTGGCAATGCGCTCGATCTCGAACGGGTCCGGCAACTCGATCACCGTGCCGATTGCGGATACCAACTTTTCGACCGCGGTCGGCAGCACAGTGCTGTGGGACGAGGCCGAGTCGGCTGCGCTCTTTGAGGCCTTGCGTACCGGAGCACCCTTGACGATCGATCCGTGAGCACGACTCAGCGCAGCATGTGACGGGCCATCACGATGCGCTGGATCTGGTTAGTGCCCTCATAGATCTGGGTGATCTTGGCGTCGCGCATCATTCGCTCGACCGGGAAATCCTTGGTGTATCCAGCACCGCCGAGCAGTTGCACCGCGTCGGTGGTGATCTCCATGGCCACGTCCGAGGCATAGCACTTGGCGGCCGCGCCAAAGAACGGCAGATCCGCGTCGCCGCGTTCGGACTTGGCGGCTGCCGCGTACGTCAGTTGGCGAGCCGCCTCCAACTTCATCCCCATGTCGGCGAGCATGAACTGCACACCCTGAAATTGGGCGACCGACTTGCCGAACTGCTGACGATCTTTGACGTATGCGATGGCCTGGTCCAGGGCGCCGGCCGCGATGCCGATGGCTTGAGCACCGATCGTGACCCGCGTGTGATCCAGCGTTGCCAGTGCGATTTTCAATCCCGCGCCGCGGGGGCCGACCAATCTCTCACCTGGGATACGGCAGTTGCTGAACAGGAGTTCGCGGGTGGGTGAGCCCTTGATGCCGAGCTTCTTCTCCGGTGCTCCCAACTCAAAACCCTCGTCGTCGGCGTGCACCACAAAGGCGCTGATGTTGCGACCTCGTTCTCCGTCCGGGTCAGTCACCGCCATCACCGTGTAGTAGCTCGATACCCCCGCGTTGGTGATCCACGATTTTTGGCCGTTGAGCACGAACGACCCGTCGGTGTCCTCGATCGCCTTGCACGACATGGCGCTGGTGTCGCTGCCGGCTCCTGCCTCGGAGAGTCCGTAGGAGAACATCGCCTCTCCGCTGGCAACCTGTGGCAGATAGCGAGCCTTGATCTCGTCGCTGGCCGCCAACATCAACGGCATCGTGCCCAACTTGTTGACTGCGGGGATCAGCGATGAGCTTGCGCACGCGCGAGCCACCTCCTCGATCACGATGCAGGTCGCCAACGCATCAGCCCCGACCCCGTCGTATGCCTCGGGGATGTGCGGTGCGTGGAAATCCGTGGCTCGCAGAGCCTCGTAGGCCTCGCTGGGGAATCGCGACTCTTCATCGACGGCGGCTGCGTGCGGCGCAACCTTGTCGGCGCATACCTCCCGGACGGCTTCGGCGAGGGCTTGGTGATCGTCGGAGAGGGCGAACAGGTCGAAATCACTCATGACCTCACCCTACGACCCGCGCACCCGCTCCCCCTTGGCGTGCGCGCTGGCGGTGAGCTCTTCGGCGAACTCGGTCAGTCGTTGCCTGATTCTCAATGCCTCGTCGCTGGTGCCGCTTGCGAGGATCCGCGCCGCCAACAGCCCCGCGTTGCGAGCGCCGCCGATGGACACGGTGGCTACCGGGATGCCAGCCGGCATCTGCACGATGGAGAGCAGTGAGTCCATCCCATCCAGGTATTTCAGGGGCACGGGGACGCCGATCACCGGCAGCGTGGTCACTGAGGCGAGCATCCCCGGCAGGTGAGCGGCTCCCCCTGCTCCGGCGATGATGACCTGCACTCCTCGGTCGGCCGCACCCCGCCCGAAGTCGATCATCTCCGTGGGCATCCGATGCGCGGACACGACATCGGGGGCGCAGCC
Organism: Ornithinimicrobium sp.; assembly: GCA_049671385.1. Taxonomy (GTDB): domain Bacteria; phylum Actinomycetota; class Actinomycetes; order Actinomycetales; family Dermatophilaceae; genus Ornithinicoccus. The sequence continues at coordinate 2,169 of JBATUU010000426.1, forward strand.
GATACCCAGCTCGGCCAGCACAAGAGAGGCCTGCTCCATGACCGGCCAGTCGCTGTCGCTGCCCATCACCAGAGCGACCGGCGCCTGGGTCGCCGCAGCCGCAGGTGCTTCACTCATCGATGACCCCCTGCAGATAGTCAGCTGCGTGCTGGCCCCGGGCCCGCAGTTCAGCCAAGTCCTCGCCGCAGATCGTGACATGGCCGATTTTGCGACCGGGCCGGACCGATTTGCCGTAGAGGTGCATGCGCAGGGCCGGATCCCTGGCCAGCAGATGCCGGTATGTCGAGTAGAGCTCGGGTTGATCGCCACCCAACACGTTGGTCATCACTGTCCACCGATCACGGATGGTGGTGGCGCCCAACGGCAAGTCGAGCACCGCTCGCAAGTGTTGCTCGAACTGGCTGGTGATCGACCCATCGATGGTCCAGTGCCCGCTGTTGTGGGGGCGCATGGCCAACTCGTTCACGACAAAACCAGAAGTGCCGTTGGCGCTGCGCACTTCAAACAGCTCGACCGCAAGCACTCCGGTGACATTCAGCTCTCCAGCGATGCGCAACGCTGCTGCGGTGGCCTCCGCGGCAATCTCGGCGCTGAGCTCGGGAGCGGGCGCCAGCACCTCGGTGCAGATACCAGCGGTCTGGACGGTTTCGACGATCGGCCAGCTAGCGGCCTGCCCACTGGGACTTCGGGCAACCAGCACCGCCAGCTCGCGGCTGAACGCGACGCGCTCCTCCAGCAACACACCCTGCTCCACAGCCGAGCCCGACTCACTGCCCACCAACTCGAGCCAATCGGCGATCTGGCCGGTCTCGGAGATGACCCGGACCCCTTTGCCGTCATACCCGCCCTGAGGCGTCTTGGCGACCACCGGCCAGCCGACGCGGGTTGCGAAGTCTTCGACGTCGCTAGCCCTACGGGCCACTGCCCACTGTGGGCAAGGGATCCCCAGGTCGCCGAGCCGGGATCGCATGGCGATCTTGTCCTGAGCAAACACCAGGGCTGAGGGGTCTGGGTGGACGGCCACTCCTGCGGTCACCATGGCGTGCATGACCTCCTGCGGGACGTGCTCATGATCGAAGGTCACCACGTCGCACAGTGCGGCGAAGGCGAGCACGTCGTCGAGGTCAGTGGCGGCACCGACAGGCGCGTGCGGCACCACCAACGAGGCTGCTGATCCTTGGGATTCGGTCAACACTGACAACGTGAGGTTCAACCCGACCGCCGGTGGTTGGCACATTCGGGCCAGTTGGCCGCCGCCGATGATGCCGACCACCGGGAAGCCACCTTCGGGTCGCCTGGCGGCGCTGACCATCGGCTCGGCGACCGAACCAGTGTCGGGATGGGCATCGGGCTGCGCATTCCTAGAACTCACGACACACCAGCCTAGTGTCCGCAGCCACGTATGCTGCGCCGGTGAACGGCACGCTGACCCGAGCCGGCAACGTGCTTGCCCGGTGGTATCGGCTGTTGGCGGCCGAGGTCGCAAAATTCGGCGTCGTCGGCTTGCTCGCCTTCTGCATTGACACCGCGATCTACAACTACGCTGTCTTCGGCGTGCCCGGAATGGGTGGAATCGGTCCGATGCACGACATGCCGCTACGAGCCAAAATCGTGGCCACTGCAATCGCCACGATCTGCGCGTGGTTAGGCAACCGCTATTGGACGTTCAGACATCGACGTAGCACTGCCAGGGCGCGTGAATTTGCGCTGTTCGTAGGGTTCAACATCATTGGTTTGGCGATCGCTCTGGCCTGTTTAGGTGCTTCAAGGTATGTACTGGGGTTCGATAGTCAACTGGCGGACAATGTCAGCGGCAATGGTGTGGGATTGGTGTTAGGAACGCTGTTTCGCTTTTGGGCCTACCGCACGTATGTATTCGCGACACAGGTGTAGGCGCCAGCACCTGAGGTCCCGCAGTCCTGACCTGGACTACCGACTCCTGGTCATCACAGGGACCGAGTGGACCCTAGGTGGCGGGGGCCATCGAGACATACAAGGCGAAGACCGCTGGTCGCGACTGCGCCAATTCCAAGCGACCGCCAAAAGATTCGGCTGTTTCACGGGCCACGGACAGACCTAGGCCGGTACCGTCTCCGCTGGTGACCGCTCGGTCAAAGACTCGTCGAGCCAGTGCCGGGTCCATTCCAGGCCCTTCGTCCCGGACCTCCAGGAGCGCCGAGGGACCACTGCGCACCGCCGAGATCTGCACGAGTCCGTCTCCGTGCTGCAGTGAGTTCTCCACCAAGGTGTTCAGAATCTGAGATATCGACGAAGCGCTCGATCGCACGATCATCGCCCGTTCAGCACGCACCACGATCTGGCGATCGCGAGCCTGGAAGGAGGGCGTCCATTCCTGCTCCAGGCCGGAGAGCACGGTGTCCAGCGACACCGATCGTCCTCCATCAGCGTGGCCGGCTCGAGTGCGGTGCAGCAGGTCATCGACGACGGCGGCGAGTCGCTCGGTCTGACCGATCGCGATCTCAGCTTCGTGCCGTGCCACGGCGAGATCATCGGTATGAACGACCTCGTCCAGCCTCAACAGGAGCGCCGCTAAGGGAGTGCGCAGTTGATGCGAAGCATCCGCAGCAAAGGATCGCTCCGAGGACAGCGCCCGGGCGAGGGTGTTCTGGCTGTGATCCATGATCGTGCGGACCTTGTCGACCTCATCGATACCACTACCAGCACGAGGAGGGGAGCGAAAGTGCTGGGTCTGCTCATCATTGTTCTCGATGCTGAATGCTCCGGTCCCGAAGTCGTCAGCTCGCTGCGCCAAGTCACGCAGTGCCGTGCTCAAGGTCGAGACCGTTCGATTGACCAACAGCAGCGCCACCGGGATCGTGATCGCAAGTGCCAATGCCGCACAGATCACGCAAATAGCAATCTGCGCCCACACTGGCAAATCCTTGGTCAATGGCGCCCAAAAGAGGAGCACCGAGGCGATCAACGCGAAGGTCAGACCGAAAATCGTGCCGACAACCCCAATGGTGATTGCGACTCGATGCAACTCCCGCCGCACTTTGCGCCCGCTTAGTGCTCGGGCTCGTTCTGGAACCGGAAGCCAACGCCGCGCACCGTGACGATGTAGCGAGGGCTATGCGCGTCGTCACCTAACTTTCGACGAAGCACTGAGATGTGCATATCGAGAGTCTTCGTCGACCCGAACCAGCTATCCCAGACCTCCAGCATCAACGTCTCCCGGGGCACCACACGACCCTCTTCGCGCGTCAATACCCGCAAGAGGTCGAACTCTTTAGCGGTGAGTGCCACCTCTTGGCCACGGAAGAATGCACGACGTGCCTTGGTATCCACCGTGATCGGGCGATCACCCACCTCGCGGCTATCGCTACCACGCCGGAGCAGCGCTCGGACCCGGGCCAGCAACTCGGCGAGACGGAATGGCTTGGTGACGTAGTCATCAGCGCCAGCGTCCAGGCCAACGACCGTGTCCACCTCGTCACCACGCGCAGTGAGGATCAGCACGGGCGAGGTCAAACCCTCCTGGCGGATGCGCCGACAAACCTCCAAACCGTCCAGATAGGGCAACCCGATATCAAGGATCACCAGGTCCGGGGCCTCACCTTCGGCCAGGGTCAGAGCCGCGCGCCCATCTTCGGCAACATCGACTGCATACCCCTCTCGTCGGAGAGCACGAGACAACGGCTCAGAAATAGTCGCGTCATCTTCAGCAAGAAGCACTCGCATCATGACTTGATAGTAGTCGATTGGAGTGAATCCCAGTGCGGTGCACGTTTTTCATTGAAAGCAGAAATACCTTCTTCGCGATCTGCGCTGATCGCGGTTGCCCGCCAACTCTTGTCTTCGATGTCCAACGCTTCGTTGATATTGGCGCTTTGGCCATTGCGCATGGCCGACTTCGCTTCTCGCAAAGCCACCGGTGAGTTCGCCGCGATGCTCCTCGCCAATACTAAAGCCTCACTCAGAGCCGAACCCTCGTGCACCAACTGGTCCACCAAACCCAGGTGATGTGCGCTATCGGCTGAAAGCCGTGCCGCGGTGAAGATCATCGAGGCTGCCTTTGACCAACCGAGGCGTCGAGTCAGCAATTGGGTGCCTCCCCCGCCTGGAATCAAACCCACCGAGACCTCCGGCAGGGCGAGCTCGGCGGATGCCGAGGCAATGATCAGGTCGCAACTCAGCGCCAATTCCAGACCTCCACCCAGTGCGTAGCCCTCGAGCGCAGCCACCACTGGCATGGGCAGATCCAGCACCGATCGATATGCCGCGCGACTCACCTCTCGGTGAGCCATGAGTTCCTCGGTGCTGAACCCGGCGCGCTCCTTCAGATCGGCTCCGACGCAAAAGGCTCGAGGCGCTGAACTGGTCAGGACAACGACAGACACCCGCGGATCGGCAGCCAGCTCGGCCATCGTCGCGGTGATCTGTCGAGCGAACTCAGTCGAGATCGCGTTCATCGCCTCAGGTCGATCAAGAGCGAGCACCACAATGTGATCGTGATCCCCGTGGCGGGTCGCGGTAAGCATGGACGTTGATGTCATGCGTTTCACGCTAGCGCTACCTGCGCGTGCAGTACTGCACGTCGCGCCACCGCAATCAGCTACAGACGTCACCCGGTCGAAGGTGAACGACATCTCCGGCGTGGAACGTGCGCATCCCCTGATCGGTGCGCACTACCAGCGCGCCGCGATCATCGACACGGATGGCCATGCCGCTGATGGTCTGGTCACCGGGCAGATCCACCCGCACCTGCTGGCCGATCGTCGAGCATGCCTGGCGATATCTAGCCCTCAGGGTCGCCGGCCCAGCGCAGAGTTCGTCGACGTATGCCGCCACGTGCTGCAAATAGGTCTGCAGCCATCGGCTGCGGAGCTGCGCAGGTAGTCCCTCGCCGGCGGCCAACGCCCACGAGGTCGCCGCATCCGTCGGTAGCTGATCCCGCGTCTGATCAATATTGAGCCCCGTACCGATGATGACCACCCCCGGCTGGGCCGCCGCAAGGATGCCGCATAC